>JAKEHX010000322.1 GCA_022614795.1 Planctomycetaceae bacterium
GTCCAGCGGTCGAAGGGGTGTTTGTGGCACTGGGCGCATTCCAGCCGGATCCCCAGGAAGGCCGCCGCGGTCTGCTCACCCATGACCTCGAGCGACATCGATTTCCGCCAGAAGAGGTCCAGGCTCTTGCGCTGCTGGGCATAGGTCGTCGGCTTGCCCTTTAAGTTGGCCGCGTCGAATTCCTCCGCTTGCTCGATCCAGTCTGCAACGGGCAGGCCGTCGCGGCTCGTGGCACACAGCACCCCTTGAACGATCTGATCCCAGGGCATGTTGTCGGCCATCCGCTTGCGGAACCAGTCGTGCCACATCTGGCTGCGCTCGGACCTGATCCAGTTCGGCAGCTCGAGGGTGCGGGTGTTGTTGCCGGTGATGTCGCACAACCGGGTCGCCCACAGGGCCGCGTGCATCGGGTGCGCCAGGAGATCGTCGATTTTCTTGGTGCGCTTGTGGTGGTCCTTGTCTGCCAGGAACGCGCGTACCTCGTCCGGCGTCGGCTGAATGCCGATGGTGTCGATCGTCACCCGGCGGAGGAATTCGGCATCGCCGGCAAGGTCCGACGGCACGATATTGAGCCGTCTCAGCTTGCCAAAGACCTCCCGGTCGATGTAGTTGATCTCCGGCACCTGCGGATACTGGAACCCTGCCGGGGCTTCCCGAGGCACCGTGGTCCGCACCGGCATCACTTCCTGCCGGTAGGACACCACCAGGAACGTGTCGCCCGCCTGGCGCGACTTGACCTGGCCCAGCGGAGTCACCTCGGCAACGCCCTCGTTGTTACTGCGGAAACTGGAGAAGGAGATAATGTTCTCTTCCCGGCCGTCGGCGAACCTGGCCCGGACCTTGAGCTGACCTGTTTCGCCAGGTCGGGTGAAAGCGTACTCGGGAGGGTCGATGATCATCGCGGCAATCGCCCCGCTGCCCTTCTCCCAGCGGGCGCCCTGGTGGATCCAGGTCCGCAGGAGCTGGTATTGCCAGGAGTCTTTCTCGAAGCGCAAGCCGCCGCCGTGGCTCACGGTTTTGGTAGGTTTGAGCAACACCAGGCTGGCGTCGGGATCCGCCCGGTTGATGCGGCGGCCGTCGCCGGTCAGGGCCGCGTAATCCTTGTCCAGATCAGAGCCGAACAGGGACAGGCGGAAGCCGGCCTGGCCCTTGAACGACCCATGGCACGAGCTGGCGTTGCAGCCCATCTTGCCCACCAGGCCCATGATGTGCCGCTCGAAATCGACCATTTCCACCGTGGTCTCGTCGGGCAGTCGGACGTCTGCGGAAGCGACCGGCGCGGCAAACAATCCCCAGGTCACCGCGAGAGCGCCGGCGACCGTGAAGCGGGTGATGCGGGCAGCACACATTTCTCGGTCCTCCAGCGAGCTGGCGTTATATTCAGCAGTCGGCGTGAAGAGCCTCTGCGGGTTTAGCGGCGACCGGGAGCGTAATGGATGTGAACCAGTTTCTTCTCATCATCCACGGAGAACGTTAGTTGGATCGTCGAGCCTGGTCGCACATCTTTTAACTCCGCGAGCTGGACCTCCTTCTCCTCCAGCGTCACTTTGCCGTCCTTCGCCAACTCATGGGTGACGTCTTGCTTTTCGGCGGGGGCATTCCGCCCGCCCGCGGTGACGGTCAAGGTGATGCTGTTCTTGTCCGGATCGACCGACTTGAGCGGCGCCGCTATCGTCTTGCCCGTTTCGCTGATGCTGACGGCAGTCTTCTGGTCCTGAGACAACTTGACGGCGATGCGGCCGCCTGGTTTCAATTCGCTGAGCTTGGCCGGCTTGCCGTCCCGCAGCACCACGATTTCCTGGGCCATCTCCAACGACTTATCGACCTTGCCGGTCGCGCGATTGGAAGTTGTGACCGTGACGGTGTTCTTGGCGACGTCCACGCCTTGCAGCGTCCCCGCCAGAGTGGCTTCGCCTTTCGATTGCCCCCTTCCCCTTCGCGGTTGCGCCTCCCTGTCCGCCGACTTCTGGTGTTCCGCCGCCGGCTTTCGCTCGCGCTGAGCCAAGGCGCTGCCCACGATCGAAAGGAGCGAGCACGCGGCCAAAGCGAACACGGTCCCACGGATGACAGACATTATTCAACTCCTGTAGCGGGTGAGATTGGTTTGGAAGGATTCTCAGCCGGGGGGATGGCAGACTGCTCGATGGCTTGTGAGAGCGCGGCGGCACGCTCGCGCACCAATTCGTCGCGCCGGCCTGCCAGCCGCTTGTGATGATCCTGGGCTCGGCGGAGTTGGGCCTCCATGCGTCGCACTTCGTAGGACGACGATTCGATCTGCGCGTCCACAAGCTGCTCGACCGTCTGATTCAGCTCGGCCTGTAACTGCTCGATATTTCCTGTCGCGCCGGCCAGCCGGGCGGCTTGCAAATGGGCCAGCGATTCCAACTGCCAGGACCGCAGGGCGTAGTCGTGGCGTTGCGCGTCGCCCTGCCGCATGTCGGCCAGCATTTCACTTGTCCAGAACAGGTCGCAAATGGCCCGCTGATACTCAGCCGGCTGGCGGGCTTTCAGGTCTTCGAGAACGGCAGGCAATTCGGGGCGATTCTCGCGTACAAACGTCAGCGCGGCCGCTTCCCGCTCGGCGGTAAAAGTCACACGCCCGCGCGGAATGATGCCGGACCGACCTGCTGAGGGCGTGCCAACCGGCATGCTCGGCTGACTGGGCTCGCGCGACGCTCTGGCATTTGGCGTTCGACGCTGAGCGTGAGCCGGAGTAGCGACCAGCGCTGTCGAGCTGCCCACGAACACTGCCCACAGCAACCAATGGAGATGGAAATGCGATGTCATTGCTTCGCTCACTTCTTCAACCCAGGGACACGCAGCCACGTGGGAGACGGGTAGGCCGGCTCGAGTTCGGAGCCCTCCGGCGGTACAGACGCATCGACTTCGTCAAGCCAGCGCTCGTCCTGCTCGTCGGCCCAGTGCAGCTCGTCGGCCCATTGGCTAGCAGTATGCAGCCGGGCCCAGACCAGCGCGTTGGCGCTAGGCCGCGCGGGTATCACTTGGGTTGGAACGTCGGATCCGGACGGAAGCAAAACTCCAGGGTTAGCGAGCATGACACTTACCAGAGCGGCAGCGGCTCCCAGGCTCATCCAACCGAGTGCTCGCAGCGCCGCATGGCGTGAACTCTTGGGGACAGCACCTCGGGTGACGGTGGTTGGCGGGAAATCCGCCTCGCGGGCACCAGCGTTGTGGGGACTGGCGGCGGCCAGCCGACCGGTCAGCGCCACGCCTTGGCAGACGGCGTCCCGCGCGGCCTGGTCGTCGGCCAACCGGCGTTCCCAAGCCTCGGCCTCGGCGGCGTTCATTTCGCCAGCGACGTATCGGAAAGCCAGCCACTGGAGCTCTTCGCGTTCATTCGGTTCCAAGGTTATTCCTCCAACAGCGTCGCCAAGGCCTTGAGGGCCATTCGCATTCGCGTCAAAACGGTTCCGATTGGGCAACCCAGTTCGGCTGCGATCGCCGCAAACGTCTGATCGCGGTACATCCGCCGCTCGACCACTTCGCGCTGGGCTTGTGGGAGCGATTGCACCGCGCGCCTGACCGCGGCATTGGATTCACTTCGGATCGCCTCCTCGCCCGCTTGTTCCGCAACCTGCGCCTGCCACACCGGCCGGGACCACAGCTCCGCAAGGGCCGAATCGTGCAGCTTCCGCCGCCGCCGGTGGGCGAGCGCTTGATGGTAGGCCACCGTGAACAACCACCCCTTGATCGTCTCCCGCTCCAGAGTGCACCAGGTTTCGACCAGCTTCAGGAAGACCTCTTGCAACACATCGTCTGCCGCAGCGCGATCGCGGAGCACTGCCAGCAAAAACTGGTGAAGCTGCTCCCGGTAATCCTGGAACAACTCCGCCTGGCCCTGCCTGCTGTGGTCCATCTCCGCCGGTGATCGGCCCTGCTCCAGTGCGGTCATTGCGCTGGCCTTCTGTGCTTACTATGCGCAGGAACGACCCATTATTCTTGAATTTCTGCGACCGAGGCAAAATTGGGCGCAGTGGCGGTAGCCCTTGTCAGCCCATCGCTTGGGAAAGTGTCGTGGGCCGCCGACGACGGCGCCGGTGGGACACGTCGATCCGCCGCAGCATACGGTCCACTTTTCCGATGCTGCCACGGCGACGCGCAAGGCGAAGCCGGTGGTCGTGCGCGGCTGCGAGATCTGGATGAAGCTGGGCACGTCCGTTCGCGGTGGAAATGTCGGCCAATGACCGCTCCACCCTGCTGCCGCTGCAGGTTCAGCTTGGGCAGGAGGACCACTCGAGGAACCTCATCGCATTTCTCGTGCATGATCTGCTAACCAGCAAGACAGTCGGGAGTTTTGCCAGAAACGCGCCGCTCTGGCGGCCGGTGCGGCTCAGCCCGACAGGCGTGTACCTCGTCGGGCCGGACAAAACCAACGACATGGCGGCCACCCGGCGCGACCGCCGCCTTCTGGTATGGGCCAAGCTGACTGAATCGGGCCGCTAAACACGCATTCCATTTCTCGCATCGAACAACCGGGCTGTAGCAGAGTGTAGTTAATTCGACTGAATCGGCAGCAATTTGCCTGAATTCGAAATAGGGGATGGATCATGATTGAAAGCGGAAATCTGTGTATTTCGGCGATGATTTCAGGACTTCACCTGAATCAGAGAGAATACAGTATTACCTATCGTCGGCCAGGATGACGATGATGTTGGGACGGGCGGCGTCGTCCGCTGCGACTTCGCCCCCGGTAAGCAGCGGCGTCCCCGCCGCGAACACGAAAACAAGCAGATACAGTCGAAGTGTGTCGGAGCGCGAAGTCATGTTCATTCCTACAAACTGGCTTGCCTGACTGACCTGGGCGGCGAGGTCAATCTAGGCCAGCAATCTGGACGGGGCTAGACGCCACAGGCCGCTCGAAGGCAGAATGCGACAAACCCGGACAATCGCCTGCATTTTGCGGCTGACTGCCTTTTCCTCATGCAGACGACCCTGCCTCAGCACGACATCGTACTGCTTGGCGTGGGTCATACTAACGCTCATGTCCTGCGGATGTGGCGGATGGAGCCGATTCCGCGGGCCCGGCTGACGTGTGTTTCGAACTTTGCAATCGCCACCTATTCGGGAATGCTCCCGGGCGTCTTGGCGGGGCAGTATGAACCCGACGCTATGCAGATCGATCTTGTCCGGCTGTGTGCGGCAGCCGGGGCTCGACTCGTTCTGGACGACGTAGTCGGGCTGGATCGCGACGAGCGGCGGCTCGTGTTTGCCAATCGCCCGCCGCTGCCGTTTGACGCGCTATCGATCGGGATCGGCTCGGTCCCCAGTCGCGAAGGCCTCGAAGCCGCGGACGATACGCTATTGCCGATCAAGCCCATGCAGACCTTCATCGCACGGCTTGAGGCGCGACTTCTTGAGGCGGCGGCGGAGCGGAAGAGCCAGCCGGTCGAGATTGTGATCGTTGGCGGCGGCGTCGGAGGCGTGGAGATCGCGTTCTGTCTGCCGCGGCGGATTAGCCGCGTGCTTGGCCAATCGGCCCACAAGATCACGATTGTCGAAGCGGGGCTACAGGTCGGCAGCGGGCTGAATCCCCTGACTTCGACGCAAGTGTCGAAGCTGCTGGCGACTCGCAAAGTACGCCTGCTGACCGGCTGCCGCGTCACCCACGTCGCCAATCGGCACGTGTGGCTGAGCGACGGCGGGATGGTGCCGGCCGACATTGTCCTGTGGGCGACCAGTGCCGCTCCGCCTCCAATGCTGGACGCACTGGACCTTGTCAAAGACCCGCGCGGCTTTCTGCTCACCGAGCCGACGCTGGAGTGTGCGAGTAGCCCGGGGATCTTCGCAGTCGGCGATACCGGGACCATCCGCGGCTTCGATATCCCCAAGTCGGGCGTCTATGCCGTGCGCGAAGGGCCGATCTTGTGGCAGAACCTGCGACGGGCGCTGCACGGCGAGAAGCTCCAGACTTATCGGCCGCAAAAGCGGTTCCTCAAGCTGCTCAACACGGGCGACGGGGCGGCGGTCGGGGAATATGGCGGCCACTTCTTTGGCGGCCGCACGATGTGGTGGCTCAAGGACCGGATCGACCGCAAGTTCATGGCCATGTACCAGGACTACACGCCCATGGCGGCCCGGCTGATGAACGACGATCAAGACGACGAGCGCCAGGCGCGCTGCCTGGGTTGCGGCGGCAAGGTCGGCGGCCCGGTCCTGTCGCGCGTGCTGGCCCGGCTGGAGATTCCGCCGCATCCGAGCGTCCCGCTGGGCCTGGCGACGCCCGACGATGTGGCCCTCGTCCAGCCGTCCGGCGGCCGACCGCTGGCGGTGACGGCCGACTTCTTCGCACCGCCGCTCGACGATCCCTATCTGGCGGGCCGGCTGGCAGCACTCCACGCCGCCAGCGATGCACTCGCCAAGGGGGCGCGTCCCTTGGCCGCACTCGCCATCGCGACCATTCCGCCCGGCCCGGACGAACAGCAGGAGCAATTGCTGTACGACTTGCTGGCGGGCGGTCTCGTTGAACTAAAGAAGATGGGTGCGACGCTAGCCGGCGGGCACACGATCGAGGGGCCGCAACTGACGATCGGCTATACGATCCTCGCCGAGCCGAGCCGCTCAACCATCCGAACCAAGGCCGGCTTGCGGGTGGGCGATGTGCTCGTGCTCACCAAGCCGCTCGGCATTGGCGTGCTCCTGGCCGCACATATGCAGGCCCGGCTCAAGGCCGAATGGTACGAGCCGCTGGTCGCGAGGCTGCTCGCCAGCAATCAGCCGGCTGCCGAATTGCTGGACGAATTCGACGTGTCCGCGGCGACCGACATTACCGGCTTCGGCCTGGCGGGGCATCTGCTGGAGATGCTGCGGGCGTCCAAAGTGTCGGCAGTGCTCGACCTCGCCCAAATCCCGCTTCTGGCCGGGGCGAAGGAACTGTTCGCCAACGGCCTGGCGAGCACGCTGGCCCCGGCCAATCGGTTGGCCGCCCACGACATGGACCTTAGCGCCGAATCAGCGGCTGCCCCGCGCTTCGCCCCACTATTTGACCCGCAAACCTGCGGCGGCCTGATCTTCGGCACGCCGCCCAGTCAAATCCCGGAAATTCTCGCCAGCCTCGCCAAGACACCAACGCCTGGAGCCGCTATCGGCCACGTCGTTGAGTCGGGCGCGCGGCCGCAGATTCGGCTGGCATAAGTACACCCAGCAGGACTCGAACCTGCAACCTTCGGTTCCGTAGACCGATGCTCTATCCAATTGAGCTATGGGTGCGCTTTAGCTACGGCTGCACGAGTCTGTGCTAGCCAGACCCAATTTGGGGGTACGTGGTTCAGCCAACCGCGTTCGGTTAGTGTAGCCGATTGAGCGAGAGTGACAACGGCGGACGAACTCGGGGCGGGGCGGATAACTCGCAGTGCTTTGGGTCTTTCGCGCCCACTTCCTGCCAAAATGACAATTCCGCGTTGATTGCTGATTGCCGGCCATTGTGTAGGTGGCAGGACTGGCGCGCAAGCCTTTTGGAGCCAATGGTTTGCGGCTTGACGACCTTCCTTGGCATACCGCTTGCATTCTGTGGGGCCCACAAGCCCAAGCTGCCAGTTTGGTCGCTCCTGTTGTTTTTCCAGGGCGGCCGTTTTGGCAGTCGGGTCATGCCGCCCGAACACTGGCGAGGGCGGCTGCCACGGCAAGGTTATTAGTGGCGCCCCGCTCATAAACTCATAATGTTAGCCGCACGACGAACGGATATTAGCGACGCAAAGTCATGTGTAGCAAAGACTTATGGCGACGACCAATATCCCGCGGCAAACGCAAAAACTCAACGCTCATTAACTAATCGTCACCAGGAGGATTTCCCACGTGGCTAAGCAAATGGTCTTTCAGGATGACTGCCGCCAGCCGCTGCTGGCCGGGGTCAGCAAGCTCGCCCGAGCGGTCCGCAGCACGCTCGGCCCCCGCGGCCGTAACGCGGTGCTCGACAAGGGCTGGGGCTCACCCAAAGTGACCAAGGACGGCGTGACCGTCGCGGAAGACATCGAGCTGACCGACTCGTTCGAGAATCTCGGGGCTCAGCTCGTCAAAGAAGCCGCCAGCAAGACCAACGAGGTCGCGGGCGACGGCACGACGACGGCCACGGTGCTGGCCGAAGCGATCTTCCGTGAAGGGATCAAAATGATCGCCGCGGGTTACGACCCGATGGCCCTCTCGCGGGGCATCGCCAAGGCGGTTGAAGCGGTCTGCGAAGAAGTCGACAAGATGGCCACGCCGATCAGCGAGAAGAACAAGACCGAGCTGAAGCAGATCGCCACGATCGCCGGCAACAATGACCCGACCATCGGCGAAGTCCTGGCCGAGGCCTATCTCAAGGTCGGCAAGGACGGCGTGATCACGCTCGAAGAGGGCCGCGGCAGCGAAACGACCGTCGATGTCGTGGAAGGAATGCAGTTCGATCGCGGCTTTCTTTCGCCGCACTTCGTCACCAACCAGGACGAGGTGAGCGTCGAGCTGGAAAATGCCTACATCTTGCTCTACGAGGAGAAGATTTCATCGAACAAGAAGTTGATCCCGCTTTTGGAAGCGATCAGCAAGGCCAATAAGCCGCTTCTCATCGTGGCCGAAGACATTGAAGGTGACGCCCTGGCCACCCTGGTGGTCAACAAGATGCGCGGCATCCTTCAGGTCTGTGCCGTGAAGGCCCCCGGCTATGGCGACCGCCGCAAGGCCATCTTGGGCGACATTGCTTTCTTGACCGCAGCGAAACCAATCTTCAAGGATCTGGGCGTCGAGTTGGAGAGCGTCAAAATCGGTGACCTCGGGCGCGCCAAGAAGATTAAGGTGACCAGCGAAGAAACGATCATCATCGGCGGCGCTGGCTCGAAGGCGGATATCGACGGACGCGCAAAGTCCATTCGGGACGAAATTGAGCGGACCGACAGCGACTATGACAAGGAGAAGTTGCAAGAGCGCCTGGCCAAGCTGGCCGGCGGCGTGGCCCAGATCAATTGCGGCGCGGCCACCGAGACCGAAATGAAGGAACGCAAGTGGCTCCTCGAAGACGCGAAGAACGCTGTCCGCGAGGCCCTCAAGAGCGGCATCGTTCCCGGCGGCGGCGTGGCCCTGATCCGGGCCGAGAAGGCCGTCGATAAGCTCAAGCTCCAGGGGGACGAGAAGGCCGGCGCCCAGATCGTCAAGAACGTCCTCGACCAGCCGCTGCGGGCGATCGCCAACAACGCGGGCATCGACGGTGCGGTGGTGGTCAACCGGGTCCGCAATCTGAAGGGCAAGACCGAAGGCTACGACGCCGACAAGGACCAGTACGGCGACATGCTCAAGTTCGGCATCATCGACCCGGCGAAGGTCGTCACCGTGGCGCTGCAAAACGCGGCCAGCGTTGCCTCGCTCCTACTGACGACCGAAGCCCTCGTCACCGAATTGCCCAAGGAAGAAGAAGAGGGGGGCGGCCACCACGACCATCACGACCACGGCATGGGCGGGATGGGAGGCATGGGCGGCATGGAAGGGATGATGTAATTCGTCAGTGGTCAGTAGTCAGTTGCATGACTTCTGCCCCAACTGACAACTGACTACTGACAACTGACATATACCAATCGCAAAGGATTTCAACAATGGCCAAATTCAAAGTTCGTCCCCTGGATGATCGCGTCGTGGTTGAGCCGGTCGAAGCCGAAGAGCGGACGGCCGGCGGCATCGTGCTGCCTGACTCGGCGAAAGAGAAGCCGCAGCGGGGCAAGGTCGTGGCGGTCGGCCCGGGCAAGCTGCTCGACAGCGGCAAGCGCGGCGAGCTGTCGGTCACAGTCGGAGACGAAGTGATCTACGGCAAGTACGGCGGCACCGATATCGAAGTCAACGGCGAGGATGTCAAGATTTTGCGCGAGAGTGATATTTTGGCGAAGGTCGTTGATTAGTCAGTCGGAAAACACCAACTGACAACGGACCACTGACAACTGACAAATCCCCAAAACAAACACCACGATATAAGGCTACCGAACGTGCCCAAACAACTTCTGTTTGACGATCTCGCCCGGGCCAAGATGCTCCAGGGCGTGGACAAACTCGCCCATGCCGTCGCCATCACGATGGGCCCGACCGGCAAGAACGTGATCATCGACAAGTCCTTCGGCGGCCCGACCGTCACTAAAGACGGCGTTACGGTCGCCAAAGAAGTCGAGCTGGAAGACCGCTTCGAGAACATGGGCGCCAAGCTCGTGGTCGAAGTGGCCCAGAAGACCTCAGACCTCGCCGGCGACGGCACCACAACGGCCACCGTGCTCGCCAGGGCCATCTTCAAGGAAGGTCTCCGCAGCGTAGTCGCCGGCAGCAATCCTACGGCCATCCGCCGCGGGATCGAAAAGGCGGTCGAAGCGGCAGTCAACAAGCTCACCGAGATGGGCAAGCCGGTGACTAGCAAGGACGAGGTTTCCAGCGTCGGTGCGATCAGCGCCAACAACGACAAGGCGATTGGCAACTTGCTTGCCGAAGCGCTGCACCGCGTCGGCAAGGACGGAGTGATCACTGTCGAAGAAGGCAAAACGACGGAGACGAAGGTCGAATACGTCGATGGCATGCAGTTCGACAAGGGCTACGTCTCGCCCTATTTCATCAATCGCCCGGCGACGATGGACTGCGTCCTAGAGGACCCGCTGATCCTGATCTACGAGAAAAAGATCTCTAACCTCCGCGACCTGGTGCCGATCCTCGAAAAGGTCAGCACTTCGGGCAAGCCGCTGCTCATCATCGCCGAAGACGTCGATGCCGAGGCGCTGACGCTCTTGGTGGTCAATAAGCTCCGCGGCGTGCTCAACGTCTGTGCGGTAAAGGCCCCGGGCTTCGGCGATCGCCGCAAGGCCATGCTGGGCGACATTGCCACGCTGACCGGCGGCACGCTGATCAGCGAGGACCTGGGCATTCAGCTTGAAAGCTTGGGTTTGGAACACTTGGGCCGGGCCAAGAAGGTCAGCGTCGATAAGAACAACACGACGATTGTCGAAGGGGCCGGCAAGCGGGCCGACATCGACAAGCGGATTCAGCAGATCAAGAACCAGATCAACCAGACCGAGAGCGAGTACGACAAGGAGAAGTTTCAGGAACGGCTGGCCAAGCTGGCCGGTGGCGTGGCGGTGATCAGCGTCGGCGCTGAGACTGAAGCCGACATGAAGCAGAAGAAGGCCCGCGTCGAGGACGCCCTGCACGCCACCCGTGCAGCCGTCGAAGAGGGCATTCTGCCCGGCGGCGGCGTGGCACTCTTGCGCTGTAGCGCGGCTGTCGAAGCGGTCGCCGACAAGTGCAAGGGGGACGAGCGGGTCGGAGCCGAGATCGTGCTGAACGCACTTAGCTCGCCGCTCAAGACGATCGTCGACAACGGCGGCAAGGACGGCAGCGTCGTCGCCGACGAGATCGGGGAGAAGGGAACCAACATCGGCTACGACGCCAATACCGGCGAGTATGTCGATATGTACAAGGCCGGGATCATCGACCCCGTAAAGGTAGTCCGGACGGCCCTGTCGAACGCGGCCAGCATTGCCTCGCTCCTGCTGACGACCGAGGCCCTGGTCACGAACCTCGACAAGGACGACAAGAACAAGCGGCCCATTGAAGGGGCGGTGCGGTAAAGTAGGCCCATACTCCGTATGGGCCAAGATGTGGAAACGACATCGATCGGCATATCTGTCCTACATGGAATGTGGGACTACTTACAACCTGACCTCTCCCAGGCCACTTCGCTTCGCCGAGGTGGCCTGTTTTTTCACGGGGATGCTGATGTGATCGCTAAACTTGCTAACGCAGGACGGCCGGGCGGCGGCCGGATTAACTTGTTCTAAGTCGTTTCCACGTCATAAGTTGCCGATAATTAATCGATAGCCGAAGGACGTGAAAAATGGCCAAAAGTTTAAGCGAATGCGTAGGGTTTATGAGCGACACACACTGCACCTTGAGTCGGCGGGTGAGCGGCGCGTGAGCGGGCGACGGCAATGGCAACGATGGCTTCCAAACGCGATTACTACGAAGTCCTGGGAGTGAAGCGCGACGCTTCCGACAAGGAGATCGCGTCGGCCTATCGTAAGCTGGCGGTCAAGTATCATCCCGACGCCAACCCCGGCGACGCCGAAGCCGTGCTCAAATTCAAGGAGGCGGCCGAGGCCTACGAGGTGCTGTCCGACGGCGACAAGCGGGCCCGCTACGACCGCTTTGGCCACGCCGCCAGCGAGCAGTTCGGCCAGCAGTTCCACGACGTCAACGACATCTTCGAGGCCTTCGGCGACATCTTCAGCGAGATGTTCGGCGGCCAGCGGCGCGGCGGCGGCCGGCGAGTGCGGCGCGGGGCCAACCTCCGCTGCGACGTGCGGATCGAACTGGAAGAGGCGGCACGCGGCGTCACCAAGACCGTCGAATTCGCTCGCAGCACGCCCTGCGCCACGTGCAAAGGCTCCGGCAGCCGGCCCGGTTCAACCAAGGCCCAATGCCGCCGCTGCGGCGGACACGGGCAGATCGTGCAGTCGGCCGGCATCCTGCGCGTCCAAACGACCTGCCCCACCTGCCAAGGCGCGGGGAGCGTCATCACCGATCCGTGCGACGGCTGCCGCGGCCGCGGCTACGTGCAGGAGCGGACGAAGCTCGACGTGCAAATCCCCGCCGGCATCGACGACGGCATGCAAATCCGCCTGGCCGGCTATGGCGAGCCGAGCCCCGACGGCGGCCCGCCTGGCGACGCGTTCTGCTTCGTCGCGGTCAAAAAGCACAAGCTCTTCCAGCGCGACGGCACCCACCTGATCCTGCAAATGCCGATCACCTACAGCCAGGCGGCTTTGGGGGCGACGATCGAGGTGCCGACGCTGGCCGGTCCGCACAGTCTGGTGATCCCGCCCGGATCGGCGTCCGGCGAGGTCTTCCGCGTCCGCGGCCGGGGAGTGCCCGATGTCCGCGGCGGCCCGCCCGGCGACCTGCACGTACAAACGTTTATCGAAGTGCCAAAACGGCTGACGCCCGAACAGGAACGGCTTTTGCGTGAGCTAGCCGTCATGGAGCAGACCGAAGTCTCTCCGCATCGCAAGTCGTTCCTGGAGCGCATTCGCGACTATTTCGCCCCGAGCGAAGCCGCGATCGCGCCGGCCAATGAGCCAACAGAGAAGCCCGCAGAGAAGGAAAACGTTCATGACCGACCAGCAAAACAGCGCGACCGCGGAGGAAAGCGCTCAGGCTAACGACGAGGCCTTGGCCTCCGCCGCGGCCGACCTGAGGATCGCCGAGTTGGAAACTCAGCTCAAAGACGCCAGCGAGCGGGCCTTGCGCGCGCAGGCCGAGCTCGAAAACTACCGCAAGCGGGCCCAGCGCGAATTGGCCGATGAGCGGCGCTATGCCGTCGTGCCGCTGGTGCGCGACCTTCTGCCCGTGGTCGATAACCTCCAGCGGGCGATCGACGCAACACCAACCCGAAGCGCAAGCGAGGCCGGCACCTCTTCGGACACGACGATGGCGCTTGCCAGCCTGCTCGAAGGCGTCCAATTGGTCGCCACCCAGCTCGAGGCCGTCCTCAAGCAGCACGGCTGCCTGCCGATCGAAACCGTTGGAGCGCCCTTTGACCCCAATCAGCACCAGGCGATCGCCCAGGAGCCCAGCGCCGAACATCCCGCCGGCACGGTGACCCGCGCCGCGCAGGTCGGCTACAAGCTGCACGACCGGGTCATTCGCCCGGCGCAAGTGTTCGTTTCGACTGGCCCAGCCAAATAATATGTCGAAGGTCGAAAGTCAAATCATCAGTGACCTTCGACATTCGACCTTCGACTAGACAACGAGTGTTTTCTATGCCGACGTACGACTATAACTGCGACGCCTGCGACCATTCGTTTGAGGTCTTCGAATCGATTTCCGTCCAGCCGCAGACCAAGTGCCCCAAGTGCAAGAAGAAGAAACTCCGCCGGCTGTTCGGCGCGGGCGCGGGGCTGGTGTTTAAGGGCTCGGGCTTTTATCAGACCGACTATCGCAGCGAGTCGTACAAAAATGCGGCCTCAGCCGACAAGGCGCCCAGCGAATCTTCATCGAGCAACGGCGACAGCGGCAAGAAGAGCCAGTCCAAGAGCGAAGCGAAACCCGCCGCCAAGAGCGAAGGCAAGTCACCAAAGAGCGAGTGACTAGCCGGGGCCGAAATTGGTCCCGGCTAAGAGCTTGCCCGGCGTCCAATCTGTCCGCAACTGCCTCGATTGCCTTCGCTATCGAGGCCCTGGCGTCAGCAATCCGCCAATCTCAAAGGGCAACGCGACGAAGTCTCCGGTCTTGATATCAATACGATGCGGTAATGTGGCGTGCTTGCTATCGGTTGACACCTTCGTCCGGAGCTTGGCGATGTCGTGGCCAAGACGTTTTGCTTCCCTGTGTGCCGTCTCGACCGCCTCTTGCTCGCTGACCGCGCGGCCGCCTTCGAAGACCTTGACGATGTGCATGTGAACGATTTTGCCGGCGCTCGGTTCGTAGACGGCCACGGCCTTGAAGTCAGCAGCCTCTTCGATCAATCCGGGCGGATACGGAATGTCGCTCTTCATTGGATTGCTCCCTTAGGGCCATTGGAATTGATTGATGACGCCATTCGCGTAGCAATTGGAGGCCTTGAACAGCCCGTTGATCTCGGTCAGGTCGCCGGCAATGAAAGTTGGCACAAGACCATACAGCTCCAAAAGGTCTATTTCGGAGCCGGCGGCGATGATACGCGTAAACACGCCAATTGCGTCCGGGGGAACAGTGGGGGGGCTATCGTAGTCCCGCCTGGCAGATAAGGTGATCTGCATCGACACCCTACGGGAGCCGTGGGTGTAGTGAAAGCTGGCTGTGTAATTCCAACATTGCACCCGATCAGTCATTACAATCATGGTAGGCCTCCCTTGATTGCAGTACGTCGACAGTCGCTTAACAGTATTCGACTGCCGAAAATTGCGGCGAAATATCAACGCAGTCTGGCGTCCTAGCTATTGGCAGTTGCCTCACGCAACGAAGGGCTGGCCACGTTGGCTGGAAGTGGAATTCATCGATGATGCGCGTGCTCCAACAATCACATCGCGATCCCTGACCAAAACCCGACAGGGCGAAAAGAAAAAGAGGAAGTCGTGGCAGGTCGAAATCTGCGTAAAGAAGACGTGTATGGGCGCCGTTGGGATTGCCGGCGAAGGCGGGTTTCGTCCCGGCTAAGAGCTTGCCCTGCGTGCGGAATTTGCACTACACTATCGCCCCAGGGGCAGCGCACTCCGCGGTCGATTGCCGGCAATCGACTCCCGCGGCAAGGAGGCGTTTCATGGACCGGCGTCATTTTCTCGGCGCAGCGTGCGCCTTGGCGGGTGGTGCGGTCCTCGCGTCTAGGCGCCAGGCTGAGCCGGAATTCTTTACTCGCCTTCCTGCTACGCATTCGGTCATTCCCGTCGTCGGCGACGGCAAGTGGATCTGGACCGAGCCCCCCAAGAACCAGACAGGCTATCTGGAGCCGCGGTCCTATGACCTGAACATCGGCGTCGAGCTGCAAGGGGAAGGCAGCGCGACCGGCATCGAAGCCAGCACGCCCGTGCCGGTGGCGCACCCCGAGCAGGCTATCGACGACGTGCAAATCGACGCCGAGAATTGCCAGGCGAAGATTCAGACGCTGGGCGAAGGAGCGGCTCAACTCGTGCTGGCCGCCCCGGGGATCGTCCGCGGGCAGATCGTCCGCGCCGTGGCCCGCTATCGACTCACCCTTAAGAAGCAGTATCTGGCCTTCGAACGCGACCAGTTTCCAGCCGAACAACCTGAGCCGCCGGTGGAGATCCGCAAGCTCTATCTGCACGACAGCCCCGGCATTCAAACCAGCTCGCCGCTCGTGCGAAAGCTGTCGGCAGCGCTGCGGGCCGAGAGCAGCCAGGTTCATCCGTGGGACCTGGCCACGAAGTTTTACAGTTGGGGCCGCGAGCACATTGAGCCCAAGCGCGGGCCGTTCATCGGTGTCGTCAATGCCCTCCGCCGACGCACCGGCGACTGCGAAGAGCTGGCCGGCGTTTTCGTCGCCCTGTGCCGCTCGATCGGCATTCCGGCCCGGCTCGTTTGGGTGCCCAACCACAATTGGGCCGAGTTCTATCTGACGAACGACGCTGGCCAAGGGCATTGGATTCCCGCTCACACCTCGTGCTATAGCTGGTTCGGCTGGACCGGGGTCCATGAGCTGGTCATTCAAAAGGGGGATCGGCTGAGCGTCCCCTATGAAGCCAAGCTCCAGCGCTTGATTGCCGATTGGGGCCAGTGGTCGGGCAAAAAGCCCAAGATGCGATTCATCGCCGATCTCAAGCCGCTGCCTCCTGACGGCCAGACCGATGATGCCGGGCCCGGCGCTCGCAGCAAACACGAGTCGGGCGAATGGAAACTGGCGGGCGATCACCCGATGCAGCGATATATGCGGAGTGGGTGAGTGAGGCGAGTGAGTGGTGAGTAGGTGAGTGGTGAGTAGGTGAGTGGTGAGTGGTGCTAGCACTTTCTCTGTTCGACGACTCACCACTCACCTACTCACCACTCACTCTTCATTTCGCCCTACCGAGGACGCCCGTCTCCCGCTAAACTCCCGCTGGCCAAGGACTTCAGGCATAGCGGCGAGCTTCACGGATGGAACCGTCTCCGAGCAGTGTGCCACGGCTTTCGGTCGCGATGATCGTTCGCAATTGCGCGTCGCAATTGTCCGCGACGATCGCCTCCATCCGTCCGATCGCTGACGAGATTGTCGTCCTCGACACCGGCTCGACCGACGACACGCTCGTCGTCGCCGCCCAGTCAGGCGTCATCATTCATCGCCGACCGTGGGACGACGACTTTGCCGCCGCCCGCAACGCCTGCCTGGAAAAAACGACCGGCGAATGGATTCTGTGGCTCGATGCCGGCGAAACGCTCAGCCCCGATCAGGCCGCCGAGTTGCGCTCGCTGGTCAATAGCGCCGAAGCGCCGGATCGCGCGTACCTGCTCAATATCACGCTGCCTGTTGCCGCGGGTCAGCTCGGCAGCGAACAGATCGCTCGCGTGCGCTTGCATCCGCGCCGTGATGGCTTGCGATTTGCCGGCCGCATCCGCGAACGGCTCGACGAGTCGCTGGCCGCTCAAAACATTCAGATCGAGGCATCGCCCATCGTCATCGAGCGCGGGCCGCTGGACCATGATCCGGACGTAAAGGCCGGCCGGGCTCA
>JAKEHX010000323.1 GCA_022614795.1 Planctomycetaceae bacterium
GTCGAGCACGACGCCAATGTCGGTCGAGCGGCACGAATAGGCTCCCGCGCGGACCGCTTCGATGTATTTGGGCTCGGCCAGGTGCGGCTGGGCGGCGATCAGGGCCGGGTTGAAACGCTCGACGTGGCCGACCTGGAGGACCAGGCCCCGAGCGGCAGCCGCGGCAATCAGATCGTCGGCATCGCCCACATTAAGCGTCATCGGCTTCTCGACGAAGACATGGATGCCATGGGCGAGCAGGTCGGCGGCGACGGCGTGATGGTAGCGGGTAGGCGTGGCGATGATGGCGGCGTCGATCTGGCCGATGAGCGCGGCATGGTCGGCAAACGCCATCGTCCCCAGCTCGGCGCTGGCTGCCTCGCGGGCTTCGCGAACTGGATCGACGACGCCTACGAGAATTGCGCCTTCCACGCCTCGCATGAGCCTGGCGTGAATCTTGCCCAAGTGTCCGACACCGATCACTGCCACTCGCAATAAACTCACGCAGCCCTCCGCCGATCGCGGCCGCGTCCGTTGCGGCCCTCGTGTTGATTTTGAAGAAAGCTCAAAAGGTGGTTGACCGCCGGCACGAGCATGTCCGTCGAACGCAACAGCTCGCGGGCATGGTCGAGGCCAACCCGCGACCGATAGATGAGCCGATGGGCCTCGCCCAAGGCCCGCACGGTCTCGGCTGAGAAGTGATTGCGCTTGAGGGCGACGAGGTTCACGCACCGCGGCTTGGAGGGATTTCCGTCGGCCAGCATGTACGGCGGTACGTCGTGCAGTACGCGGCTCAGGCCGCCGGTAAAGCTGTAGCTGCCGATGGTCGAAAAGTGATGGACCACGACGCCGCCGGAGAGCGTCGCGTCGTCGTGGACGTGGACGTGCCCGCCCAGCAGCGCGGCATTGGCCATGATCACGCGGTTGCCGACGCGGCAGTCGTGGGCGATGTGGCAGCCGGCCATGATGAAGCACCCGCTGCCGAGCGTGGTCAGGCCTTCTTCCTTCTCAGTGCCGCGATTGATCGTGACGGCTTCGCGAATGATGTTGTCGTCGCCGATGACGACCTCAGTCTCGGTGCCGCGATAGCTGATGTCCTGCGGATCGCCGCCAATTACGGCGCCCGGGAAGAGCTTGTTCCCTTCACCGATCGTCACGCGGCCCATGATGGTGACGCCGCTGAGTAGCACGGTGCCCCGGCCGATGCGGACGTTCGGCCCCACGACGCACAGCGGCCCGACCTCCACGTCGTCGGCCAGTTCGGCCCGCGGATCGACTACCGCGCTTTTGTCGACGTGAATGGCCATGTGTCACTTGTCAGTTTTCTTTTGAATCAGGCCGATCGGCGCAGGCCTTCTTCCAGCCGGCCTTCTGAGAGCAGAACCTTGACCAATTCCGCGTTGAGCCGATGGCCGCTCTTGTGCGCGATGAATCGTCCCACGAGGTCACACCCGGCCAAGGCGAGGTCGCCGACCAGGTCGAGCGCCTTGTGGCGAACGCATTCGTTTTCGAACCGCAGCTCGTTCTCGATGAGACCTTCCGGGCCAAAGACGAGGAGGTCTTGATTGCTGACGCGTGTCCCCAGGCCGCGGCTTCTGAGCCACGCGGCTTCCTCCTCCAGGATAAACGTGCGGGCCGGAGCGAGTTCCTTCGCGAATGTTGCCGGGGTGACCGTCAATTCGATCGTCTGCCGGCCAATCGGGTTGTTCGGGCCGTAATCGAGCTTGTACTCGACGCTGAGCGAGTTCGTTTTGGCGGGGCGAGCTTCGACCCAGCAGTCGTCGTCACCGACGCGCGTGACCTCCGTCACGATCAGGCGGCGGCGGGGGAATCGCTCTTCCACGATTCCCGCCTCCTCGATGGCCGCAACAAGAGGCAGGCACGAGCCGTCGAGGCCGGGCATTTCGGACGCGCTAACGACGATCTCGCAGTTGTCGATGGCCAGGCCGAACAGCGCGGCCAGGACGTGCTCGACCATTTCGACCTGCGTGCCGTCGCCCGCCAGCGTGGTGCGGCGGGGAACCTCGATCCGCTGGCGCACGTCCGCCTCGATCCGCCGTGGCCGGTCGATGTCGCTGCGGACAAAGACAATTCCGGAACCGGCCGCCGCGGGCCTGAGTTCCACCGTGACATCTCGTCCACTCCAGTAGCCAAAACCCGTCACGCTGCACGGGCGGGCGAGCGTACGCTGATTGCGAAGAGCGGTCGTCAAGGGTGCAGAACTCTGCTGGAAGGATGATCGGGCCGCCGCCTCCAAAGGAATCCGTCCGTGGATCCCGGCGGGCAGCCCCCTGGCAGCGGCCCCGGCCGAATGGCCGGCAGCCGCCGATGCTGGTGCGCGAATTGGGTGGCGAAAGCCTACCGTGTGCCGCCGGGGACAATGGGGCGCGAGGCAGGGCCGGTCGCGGTACGCGGCGGCGGCTGGGTCGTCGCGCCGGGCGCCGGGGCGCCAACGGTGGGCAGTCCCGGGCCGGCAGGCTTCTCGTTGGGATTGAACGGCCGGCGGTTCAGGTCCTCGATGATGTAGGCGGTGATGTCGAGTCCCTGATGGTAGACCACCGCGCGGTTCACGCCCTGGAGAACGCTGGCCCGGTCGTCTTCCTTCATGTCGTCGCTATTGAACCGCAAGACCAGGCCAATGCGGGCCCGCTGGGCGAAGGTCTTCACGCTCGCCTCGATCTCTTTGTAGATCTGGTAATAGACCCGGGCTTCGCGCTCCAGGAAGTTCTTCCGTTCCATACCGATCTTCAGCTGAAGATCAGCCTGCGTGCGGGCGAGGTCGGCCTCGCGCGACTTGTATTCGGGCGACGTGGCGTTGTAGTTTTGCAGCTCGTCGTGCCGCGACTTCATCGTCTTCTGCTGGTCGCGGACGTAGGCTTCGAATTGTTCGATATCGCGCTTGATATCGTTCATCTGACCGTTGAAGCGGTCATGGTGCTTGAAGATCAGGGCGATGTCGATGACCGCCACACGGGTGCCGGCGAGCTCGGCGCCAGCGGTGGCCGGTGCGGCGGGGGCGGGCCGGGCGGCAGCTGGGGGGGCTTGCCCCAAGGCCGTCGCCGACAGGCCGCAGAGCGTCACGAGGATGGCCGCAGCAGCGGCCGATTGGAAGGAAAGTCTCACGCGTAGCACTCCTTGCTGGGGTTGGTCGTCCTGACCTGACGGCTGGCCGCGGGGGGCCGCCCTCGTTTGCGGGAAACGCGCCCTGGCCCAAGCCAAGGCCGGCGTATTCTGCCCAAAGGGGGCGGCGGCGTAAAGGTCATTCAGCCGCCGTGGCAATGTGGCATCGGCCGGCGGGACTTCACTCCGGAAACGGGGACGAAAGCGAGTAGGGCGGCCGGCCCGGCGACTGCTAGCGTTCGCTGCTGCCAGCGCTGGCGGGTAGTGCCGCCACGTGGCGGCGCTCCTCAAGACGAACATATCGACCAGCGCGCGAAGTTGGGTTGAGTCTTTGGGTCGCAAAAAGCGTAGCGATTATGCGGGGCAAATCTGAAACCTGCCAAAGAACGCTTGCGCCAGCAGCTACGGCATTCCCCGTCGAGTCAGCACTGCTTCCCCCTCGACGCTTTCCTTGCCGCGGCGAACCTTGATCTTCACTTTGTCGCCCGGCTTGAAGTTGGAGAGGGCTGCCTGAAAATCCTCGAGCGTGACAGTGCGGTGTTCGCCCACCGAAAGCAGCACGTCGCCATCTTTCAGCCCTGCCTTGGCCGCGGGGCTGTTTTCGGCAATTCGCTCCAGGAGCACGCCGTCCTTCTCAGGATTGGGATAGGCCGGCATGCTGCCAAAATAGGGCCGGTCGCTGCCGTCGCCGCTTGACGGGCCAATCGTCGCGACCTTCTTGATTTCGACGTAGCTCGGCCGCTCGGCGCTGGCGTCCGTGGCGTGCACGGCGTCGATCAGAAAATCGGCCACGCGCCGCATCCCTTCGATGTTCAACTTGGGCGAATCGTCGCTGGGGCGGTGATAATCGGAGTGCGTGCCGGTGAACAGGTGCAGCACCGGAATCTTCTTGCCGTAGAACGACGAATGGTCGCTCGGTCCGTAGCCTTCGGGCTGCTTCGAGAGCTTGAAGCCGTACTTTTGGCCGAGCGAATCGACGAGCGGGTCGAACTCTTTGGCCGTGCCGGTGCCATAGACGATCAGCTTGTCGTCATTGAGCCGCCCGACCATGTCGAGGTTGAACATGGCGATGGTGCTTTCCAGGGGGAACCGCGGATTTTTCACATAGTGGCCGCTCCCCCACAGGCCCCGCTCCTCGCCGGTGAACGCCATGAAGACGATTCGCCGCTGCGGCTTTTGGCCTGAGTTGGCCAGACGGTGTGCGATCTCCAGGAGCGCGGCGGTGCCGGAGGCATTGTCGTCGGCGCCGTTGTGAATGGCCGAGGTCCAGGGAGCGAGCGAGCCGATCCCGCCGAGGCCCAAGTGATCGTAGTGAGCGCCGATGATGATCGTTTCGTTGGCGAGCGGGCCTTCCCCTTCCAGCACGGCCAGGACGTTCTTCACCTCGGCCGTCTTCTGGATCACATTGGTCTGGCCCACCGCCCGCCAGCCGGAAAGCTCGGCACTCTGCGGTACCAGGTCGTCGTCGATCGCTTTCTCCAGGGCGGCGAGGTCCTTGCCGAGAGAGGCCTTGAGCACTTCATCGATCGCGGTGCGGGTCGCAAACAGAACGGGGAGCTTGCTCTGCGAGCTGTCGCCCCCCGCGCCGTCGAAGGGGAGCGGGTTGTCGGTCGAGCCGGTGATGCGCTTGTGCAGCTCAGCGGCTTGTTCGGCGGCCTGACGGATTTCCTTGGCGGCGTCGGCCTGTTTGTCGGCAGGGAGGCCAGGGAAATCGGCCCCCAGCTTGGCTAGCTTGCCAACCAGCTCGCCAAGGACTTTTTGGCCGTCAGTACGGCGCATTTCCAGCTCCAAGACGTCGTTGACGAAAATCACGCCGGCCGTGCCGTGTTCGGCGGCATTCGTCAGCTTGCGCTGGAAATAGGCGTGCGGAGTGGTGCGGACGCCGCTGAACGGGCTCTTGGCATCCTGCTGCTGCGGCTCTTTGCGGAGCACGATGACGACCTTGCCTTTGACGTCGAGGCCGGCATAGTCGTCGTATTTGAAATCGGCTCCGTCTTTCTTAAGGTCTGCCGTGATGCCATAGCCGGCAAAGACCAGCGGGGCATCGAACGATCCGCTGCCGCCCGCGCCCAGCGAGTTGAACGATTCGCCCAGCTTCAGCTCGGTGCGCGTCGCCTTGCCGTCGCTCCCAGCCGGTCCGACAAAGGCGAGCTGGTTTTGCTCGGCGGGGCCCATTTCGACCTTGATGTTGACGGGGAACTTCTGAAACGGTGTGCCCTCAAAGAGGTCCGTTTTCAGGCCCA
>JAKEHX010000324.1 GCA_022614795.1 Planctomycetaceae bacterium
CAACAGCGGCATTTCGCGCCCCATTACCACGGGCAAACCGGTGCTCGAGCTGTTTGGGTGACGGCAAGCCAAACGTGAAGCCGATCTTTGATCGAGTCCATCGCCAATTACCTACGGCTTCGTACGCCGCGCATGGGCGACCAGCGTCGCGACCGCGCAGCTGGCGATTCGGGACCGCACGCTGTCGGCCCGACTGGCCAGAATCACCGGCACCCTTGCTCCGAGTACGAGCCCCGCGCTGTCGGCATTGGCCAGAAAGCTCAGTTGTTTGGCGAGAATGTTGCCGGCTTCGAGGTCGGGAACCAACAGGATATCGGGATCGCCAGCGACCTGCGATTGGATGCCTTTGATCGCTGCGGCATTCGCACTGATGGCATTGTCGAACGCCAGCGGGCCGTCGAGGATGCCGCCCGTGATCTGTCCGCGCTGGGCCATCTTGCAAAGCGCTGCGGCGTCGAACGTGGCCGGCATCTTGGCAATAACCGTTTCGACGGCCGCGAGGATCGCAACCTTGGGCGTGGCAAGTCCCAGTGAGATCGCCAGGTCGATCGCGTTCTGGCAAATGTCGGCCTTGTCCCCCAACGTGGGCGCGATGTTGATTGCGCCGTCCGTAACGATCAACACCTTGTGGTAAGTCGGCACGTCCATCACAAACACATGGCTGATCCGGCGACCCGTCCGCAGGCCGCCTTCGCGCGCGACGACCGCCGCCATCAGCTCGTCGGTGTGCAGGCTCCCCTTCATCAGGATTTCGGCCCGACCTTCGCGGATCAACTCGACCGCCCTGGCAGCCGACGCATGGCTATGCGGTGTGTCGATGATCTGTAGCTGTCCGAGATCGATGCCGGCCGAAGCCGCAGCGTCTGCGATTTTGGCGCTGGGACCAACCAATAGCGGTATGATCAATCCGTGTTTCGCGGCCTCGACCGCGCCGGACAAAGCCGCCGCATCACAAGGATGTGCCACGGCTGTTGGGATCGCGGGCAAACTACTAGAGCGCACCAGGAGCTGCTCGTATTTTCCGGTGCCAGTTTCTTGCGCCATTGGTCGATCTCCGTGTCGTACTCGATGAGCAAATCGGACCAGTGGAACGAGCTGTCATGCGCCGGCGGACAGTTTCTCAATGAGTTGGTTTAAAGCGGCCCGCACGGAGTCGACCGTGTAGGGGTCGTCCGGATGGGGCAGACAACCCTCCCTTTCAAAATGGGGTCGCTCGCCGTAGACGCGTCCCCACTCCACGTCGGCCTCCCGGACCAGTTCCCGAAGACGATACTCAGAGTCGAGAATCCGCTCTAGGCAGCTGGCCAGCACGACCAGGGGCTGGTCCAAGTTGTTGACCAGCAAATCGCTTTCTTTGACGTAGCGGAGCAAAACATTTGGCAAGGCACCTGCAGCGCCGGTCACGTGGCGCTCCAGGTAGCTTTCGATTTCAGCTTCGGCCTGCTGCTTGCCAGTGGCAGGGGAGACCCCTTTCAAGGCGCCCGGACCGGCCAGCCGCCCAATGGCTTCGGCCAGCGTGAACT
Organism: Planctomycetaceae bacterium; assembly: GCA_022614795.1. Taxonomy (GTDB): domain Bacteria; phylum Planctomycetota; class Planctomycetia; order Pirellulales; family Pirellulaceae; genus CAYLLN01. The sequence goes on from JAKEHX010000324.1 coordinate 1,524, forward strand.
TGCGTCCTTCGCGGATTTCTCGTTCCAACTCGGCATCTGCCTGGGAACGACCCTCGGGTTGGTCCGCGCCCATGTGCTTGAGCCTCGCAGTCGGGTCGCTTTAGCCGCCAAGCGGGTCCACCGCGCATTGTACCACCGACGAATTCATTGACGGAAACCCTCAGTCCACGGGACATGGCGAAACATTCCAGATATCCGCGGAATATTCGGCGATCGTGCGATCGCTCGAGAACTTTCCGGAATTGGCGACGTTGAGGATGGCCTTGCGGGCCCACGCCTCCGGATCGGCGTAGAGCTCGCCGACCCGCTCCTGGGCCTTGGCGTACGACGACAAGTCGGCCAGGTGCATGAAGAAGTCGCCACGATCCAAGAGCATCTCGCGGAGCGGGGCGAAAATGCCGGGCTCGCCCGGGCTGAAGTGGTCCTGGAATACCAGGTCGAGTGCCGCCCGCGTTTGGGGCTCGTTCTCGTAGTGCCAGTGCGGGCTGTACCAGCCGCGGCTGTCTTGCACTTGCTCGGCCGTCAATCCGAACAGGAAGAAGTTCTCCTCGCCGGCCTCGTCGGCCATCTCGATCGTGGCGCCGTCGCGCGTGCCTACGGTCAGGGCCCCATTCATCATGAACTTCATGTTGCCGGTGCCGCTGGCTTCGTAGCCGGCGGTCGAGATCTGCTCCGAAACGTCGCTGGCCGGGATGAGCCGCTCTGCGAGCGACACGTTATAGTTCGGCAGAAACACGACCTGGATGCGGCCCTTGGTGGCGGGGTCGGCATCGATCGCCCGGCTGACGTTATTGATCAGCTTGATAATCAGCTTGGCTAGGTGATAGGCGGGCGCCGCTTTGCCGGCAAAGAAGAAGGTGCGCGGCGGAATTGCCAGACTGTGATTAGCCCGCAGGCGGCTATAAAGCACGATGATGTGCAGGATGTTGAGCAGTTGTCGCTTGTACTCGTGAATCCGCTTGATCTGGCTGTCGAAGATCGTGCCGGGATTGACCGTCTGGCCCGTCGTGGATTTGAGCCACGTCGCGAATCGGTCTTTCGCGGCCTGCTTCGCCTTGCGAAAGCGGGCACGAAAGCTCGCATCGTCGGCCAGCGGCAAGAGCTTGCGCAACTGGCTGAGGTCGGTCACCCAGGCGTCGCCGATGGCGTCGGTGATCAGCCGCGACAGATCGGGATTGGCCAGAAGCAGCCAGCGCCGCGGCGTTACGCCGTTAGTCTTGTTGTTGAACCGTTTTGGATACATCTCGGCGAAGTCAGAGACAACGCGCGAGCGCAAGAGGTCGGAGTGGATTTGGGCCACGCCATTGGTGCTGTGCGTGCCGACGATGGCCAGGTGGGCCATCCGCACCTGAGGCGCCGCGGCTTCCTCGATCAGGCTCACGCGGCTGGCGCGGGCGTCGTCACCCGGATAGCGCTCTTGTACGTCGGTTAGGAAGCGGCGGTTGATCTCGTAGATGATTTCCAACTTGCGCGGGCAGACCAGTTCGAAGAGGCGGACGGGCCATTTCTCGAGCGCCTCGGGCAGCAGCGTGTGATTCGTGTAGGCCAGCGTGCGGACGGTCAGATCCCAGGCCTCGTCCCAGCCGAGCTTCGCGTCGTCCAGGAGGATGCGCATCAGTTCGGCAACGGCCATCGCCGGATGCGTATCGTTGAGCTGGATGGCAACTTTTTCAGGCAGTAGCCGCCAGTCGTCGTTCGTGCGGCGGAAGCGGGCCACGATATCGACCAGCGAGCAGCAGACCAGGAAGTATTCCTGGCAGAACCGGAGGGCCTGGCCGGCCAGCGTGGAATCGTCTGGGTAAAGGACGCGGGTGACGGTATCGGCGACCACGCGCTTCACGACGGCTCCCACAAAGTCGCCCGAGCTGAATTCGCCGAAGTCGAAGTAGTCGGGTGAGGAGGCTGCCCATAAGCGCAGCGAGTTGATCGTCCGACCGCCATACCCCACGACGGGGCGGTCGTAGGGCACGCCGAGCAGATGCATGGGGCGGCCGGGAACCGCCTTTAGCGCTCCGTCCAACGCGAACGAGCAGCCGACCGGAATCTCCACCGTTTCGCGCGGCCGGATGACCTCCCAAGGATCGGGCTGAGCCAGCCAGTGGTCCGGCTGTTCGGCCTGGAATCCGTTCTCGATCGACTGCCGGAAAATGCCGTATTCATAGCGCAAGCCGTAGCCCATCGCCGGGATTTGCAGCGTGGCGAGCGACTCGATGAAGCAGGCCGCGAGCCGGCCCAAGCCGCCGTTGCCCAGGCCGGCGTCCGGTTCCGTTTCGATGATTGCGGTCCAATCCTGGCGCGGATCGGACTGCAGGTCGTCGCGAACAAACAACTCTGCTCCGAGGTTGATGATGTTATTGACGAGCGTGCGGCCGATGAGGAATTCCATCGACAGATAGTAAACCCGCTTCGGATTCTCCTTGTCGTGGGTTTCCTGCGTGAGCAGCCAGCGCTCGGTCAAAAGATCGCGTAGCGAGCGGGCGACCGATTCAAATCGCTCGCGCTGACTGGCGCTGGCGAGCGACACCACGTGATCGAATACCAGGTGCCGATCGTAAGAGTCTTGCCCAACGTTAAATGCAGACTTAACACGCACGTGCGGCTTGGCGACGGTTTTTGTCCTGGTCATCGTCAGTCTCCAGAGTTAGACCTGTTGGGCGTGGTCAGTAATCGGTTCGACTCTTCCGTCAGACGGAACAGGCTTTCGGCAGTCTCTGCGGATAGCATGTCTTTAGCAAAGCGCCACCGCCAGTTGCCGTCGGCAGTTCCGGGCACGTTCATGCGGGCTGCCGTCCCCAGGTTAGGCGTACGTCCGCTCGATGCGCGTCTGGGTGGCGTGAAAGGCCGTGTCGAAGCAGACGACCTGGGGCAATTGTGGGAATTGGCGGGCGAGGTAGCGGATTGGAGCCAAATTGTGCGGCTGGTGCAGCGGCGCGAGAGGCACGAGCGATTCCAGGCGATCGAGCACCTCGGGCGTGACGCGGGCCGGCGCCGAAAATTCGTCGCCGCCATGCACCACACGGTGGCCGACCGCCGCGGGCGATAGCGCCAGCCGCGTTTGCCGGAGCCAGTCCAGCAGCCACGCCAGCGCCTGCTCGTGATTGCGGGCGGGAACTGGGCCCTCGAACAAGCTGGCCCCGTCGGCGTCACGGATGGCGGCCCGCGCGCCCGACTGTGCACTTCCAAGGCGATCGACCAGCCCTTTGCAAACCACCGACGCGCCTTGGAAAAACGAGAACTTCAGGCTCGAGGAGCCGGCGTTAAGGACCGCGATTGGTTCGGGCTCGCTTGGCATGATGCAACGAGCGGACAGCGATAAGAGCGGGAGGGCGAGGCTCCTGCCGAGCCGGGCTGCTAGAAACTCCGCGGTAGAACTATCTTCCCCGATTGAAGTCGCTCGGGGAACTCCGGGAGCGCCTGAACTTCAAATTGAGGAATTGCTTGCGGGTTGTGCTGGTTCTGTCTCGAACCAAAAGCCTTTGGTTCGATCAAGACGGGAAGCTCGCGGGTAGCGACGAGCGTAGTTCTCGCCATATTGTTCGCCAAGGAGCGTTGCACCAGTCTTACGCAGACATTTCAGAGGCGGCAGCGAGAGGTTGTGTTCCGGTGTGCCCGATTGGCATGGCAAGCGCCGCGGCGACATTCATCGGTTCGACCTCGACGAAGCCTGTGGGGCCGCGTGCCAGGTAGTCCGGATTGCTCCCGCGGTAGCCTAGCAGCCGGGCGATCGGGGCGAGCAGGCCAAACAGAACCCACTGCACCACGCGCGGCGGACTGGTGAACTGGACCACGTCGTCGAACTCCTGCGCGAAAACTGCCAGTTGCAGAAGATTCGGCATCCCCTTCCGATTAACCTTGCCGTCCCGTGCTAGTGCGAAGGCGTTGAGGACCATCGCCTCGAACCGGGCGGCTGGCCAGATCTCGACGCGGACCAGGGCTTCCTCCGGGCCCGCGTTCCACCAGTCGTGCGGCATCCCAGCGGGGACGATCAGTTTTTCCCCCGCCTCCGCGATCGACTCCCGCCCAGACAGGCGAAACCCGACCTGGCCGCGGAGAACGGTGAACCGCTCCTCGATCGCCGGGTGGATGTGTTCCCCCATCACCGCGCCTCCCGGCCGGATGTACAGGTCCACCACCAGCAGTTCGCCGGCAGTTTCCTCCGTACCGATGCGGACTAGTCCGCGCTCGCCGGTCACCGGGTTCTCGTTGACATCGCCGGATTTCGACATGCGACCACCTCCATTCTTGAGTTAGGGGCCAGGGGCTGGGAGTCACGAGTCAGGGGGTAATAGTCAATTCCGCCGGTCGCCCGTGGATGAGCTCGAGCTGAAGCCGTAGCGGTTGTCGGCAAGCGCGAAGTCGAGGTACCAATCTCGGCCCAAGGCGCCGTTCAGGTCGTCCCTCACGCCGTCATCGATGACCGTGCCGGCGTTCAGCTCTGCGCCCAATCCAGCGATGCGCGTGTTAAAACCGAGCGGCGCGGCCCACTCCGCCAAAATGGCCAGCAGTGCCACGGCGTTGCTATCGTGCGTGGTGGTGCCGCCGATCAAGATGTCGTCGCTATCCTGGCCGTAGAGACGGTCGCGTCCCTGGCCGCCGATCAAAAGATCTCGGCCAGCGCTGCCGTACAGAATGTCGTTGCCCAGGCCGCCCAGGAGGATGTCGTTGCCGGCTTCGCCGCTGAGCAGATCGTTTCCCTCCTCGCCGTAAACTAGATCGTGGCCGTAGCCTCCGCGGAGCGAATCGTCCCCGCTGCCACCCGACAGCGCGTCGTTGCCGTTATTACCCAGCAGCCTGTCGTTGCCGGCTGCGCTCGGCGCGTTCCCAATGCGAGCGCGATTGAACCCAGGCCCCTCACCACCATCGGTGAGGGTTTGGCCAACTGACACATGCGGGTCAGCGGGCCGGCATCCTGGGACAAAATCGCGGGGACGAAAAACTTGTCCTACCCGCGCCAGCCGTCAGAATGCCGCTGCAATGTGCAGCGGCAGACGGTTCTACAATAAAGTCCTTATAGCCGTCAAGCCCCTAGCCGGCGACGGTTTCCAGTTTTTTCGAGCTTAGGATTTCCTCGTAGCCGACCCCGAGGGCCACGGCGACTCGCTCGACCGTGTTCAGCGTTGGCGCTGATTGGCCCGTTTCAAGCTGGGCATAATTGGCCTGAGTGACGCTCATGCGATCAGCCACCTCCTCCTGCGTGAGCCCCTTCGACTTTCGAATAGCTCGGAGATTTCGCTGAAAAATTCGATGCAGCGTTCCGTCGAGTGCCATGTCGTCCATCTCCGCGTTATAACAGGTTTTGAGTTTGATGGGCAAACCACGTTGGTCGAACGATGATCTTGTTTCGCTTCCGCTACTGGCTCGACGACGGCCTGGCATGTTGCGTCCGCCTCGACACTTCCGTGCGGCGTGGAGCCTTCAGCCAAACGCTTGCTACGCTTGCCCATCGTCCTTCCCCCGCTTGACCAACTTTCCCAACTTGCAACTCCACACTAGGCCAGTGAAGGTCCACGGCCGCAAACCGCGGTGCCGTCACGTGTTGCATGCAATGGGCGGCACAGGGCTCGAACCTGTGACCTCCACGGTGTGAGCATGGCGCTCTAACCAACTGAGCTAGCCGCCCCATTCAATCGGAAGTCTACATCATCGCTGACACCCGGCAAAGCGGGTCGGTTCGGTGGCCTCTTGCAAGACTACCGCGGCGCCAGCACCCGCAAAATCCCGCGGCAAAAGTCGGGCAGGTCGTCGGGCTTGCGGCTGGAGACGAAGTTGCGGTCGATGACGACCGGAGCGTCCTCCCAGATCGCGCCCGCGTTGACCAGGTCGTCCTTGATGCCCAGCGAGCCGGTCACGCGGACGCCGCGATAGACGCCGGCCGAGATGGGAATCCAGCCGCCGTGGCAGATGGCGGCGATCAGCTTGCCGGCGTCGGCGAAATCGCGGACGAGCTGCAAGACGTCAGTGTCGCGGCGGAGTTTGTCCGGCATGAATCCGCCGGGGATGACCAGGCCGTCAAAATCGCCGACGCGCATGCGGGCGATTGCTTCGTCCGAGATGCAGGGATAGCCGTTTTTGCCTGTGTATTTGTGGTCGGCCTTTTCGCCGGCCACGATCACGCTGGCCCCCGCTTCGATCAGGCGGAGCTTGGGATACCAGAGCTCGAGGTCTTCGTACGTGTCGCCGACCAAGGTCAGGATTCGGCGGCCATCTAGTGGACGGTCGAAGGACATGGGCAGTCTCCCGGAATGGCGGATGATTTGCCTCTATCTGCTGTTGTAGCCGTCCGGGTCGCGGCGGGACAAGCGGTACGCTTGTCCTACGAAACCGGAGCCAAGCGGGACGCTTGTCGGACGGAAAGGGGACGGATTACAAATCCGTCCTACGCGGGACGCTTGTCGAACGGGGGCGACGGATTGCAAATCCGTCCTACGAGCGGGTACGAGCGGGATGCTTGTCCTGCGGCGCAGCGGTGCGTAGATTGCCAGCCATGACCACAATTGCCGATTCGCCTCCGTCATCGCCGCCCGATCGCAAATGGCAGCCGCTCAGCTCGCGCCAGCGGCGCGTATTTGGCGTGCTGATCGAGAAGGCAAAGACCACGCCGGACGTCTATCCCATGACGATCAACGGCATCGTGGCCGGGGCCAATCAGAAGAGCAACCGCGAGCCGCAGATGAGCCTCTCGGCTGACGACGTCGAGCAAGTTCTGGGGGAGCTGCGAGCGATCGGCTGCGTGACCGAGGTGCAGGGGAGCGGCCGCGTGCCCAAATACCGGCATCATGCGTATGAGTGGCTGGGGGTAGAAAAGACGGAGCTGGCCGTGATGACGGAGCTGCTTTTGCGGGGCGAGCAGACGCTGGGGGAACTGCGTGGCCGGGCTGCCCGCATGGAGCCGATCGCTGACCTCGGCGCACTCAAGCCGGTGGTCGATTCGCTCATTGCCAAGGGGCTGATGATCGAGCTGACGCCCGCGGGCCGCGGCCAAGTGGTGACGCACAATCTCTACAAGGAGCGGGAGATCGGCGAACTCAAGGCGCGATTCGCGGGCTACGTGCCGCCGGAGACGCGGAGCGAAGAGGATTCGCCGTCTCCGGTTGCATCGCCGCGCGCCGTTGCCGCCTCGCCGGTCGCTTCAGCGGGAATCACCAAAGACGAATTTGCCGAGCTGTCGGTCGAAGTGGCCGAGCTGCGGGCCGAGGTTGCGCGGCTGCGGGAGTTGGTCAGCAAGCTTGAGGCGAAGCTGGCGGCGGTGATGTCGTGAATTCAAATAGCCGGAAGCAAACTTGCTTCCGGTGCGGCTCGCAGAACCGGGACCAGGTTTGGTCCCGGCTATTTAGGTTGTTTCACTCTCCGGGATGTGAATCGCCGTCACGCCGCACGAATCCCAGGCCCGCGAGCCGCGGCTGACGTTCCAGGTGATGTAGAGCCGCTCGCCGCTGGGGTCGCACGCCAGTCCGTACGTTCCCTTGGGAACGAGGCCATATTTCTCCTGATAGAACGGATGCAGGAAGGCGATGACCTTGGCCCGGCGAGCCTGGGTGTCGTATTGCACGACCGCCGAGCCGTCGCGCTCGCTGCCGCCATGAGCCCCGGGGACATAGTAGAGATATCGCCCCGCGGGATCAGACGTGACCGCCGCGACGTACTGGTTCGTGGCCACGGCGGCTGGTCCGAGCTTTTCGATCTCCTCGGTCCGCGTGTCGAAGGCGTAGACCGTTGACTGGGTCCCTTCGCCCTGGCCCTGTGACACCGTATAGACGATTCCCCGCGTGGTTTCGCGGGTGGCGGCGCGAATGCCGATTTCGCCGTCGATCTTCACCGGCGCCTTATCGGTCGCCGGATCGAACCGCATGAGAGGCGAGTCCCCCTTGCCAGGGACGTAATAGACACGGCCGGTCGAACGGGCCAGAATCATGTACCGGGCCGGGCCATCGGGCCCGGCATAGAGCAGCTTCCGATTCTTGCAGTCGTACGCTAAGAACTGCACCCCTTCGCCGTCCACTCGATCGCCCGGCGCCGTGCCGCCATAGAAGATCAGCCGGTCGGGATCGAGCGTGCCGTTGGGAATGCAGTGTTTGGCCACCGGCGCGTGCACCACGACTTCAGTCGCGCCGCTTTGGGCATTGCACCGCACGACCCAGTCGCCCCGATAGTGATATTCGTCGGTCGTCACCCGGGTCGAACCGCGGTGCGTCGAGCAATACAGCCACCCGTCGCTGCCCAGGTCAACGCGGCTGTGGATTTTGCCAGGGGCGTAATGCCCGTCCGGCAGCTTGAGCAGGTCCTTCAAATCGAGCAGCTTGCGGAACGACTTTTTTGCGGCGTCGTATTCGAAGACCAGTGCGTTGCCGGCCGGCGCGAGATGATCGCCGATCGCCGTGTAATACTTGCCGGGGGCGGCGGTGCTGTCGCCCCAATTCGACCAGGGCTTGCCTTCGTAGGTCTGGCCGGGGAAGTAGGCAAAGTCGATCGTCGGCGGCGCTTTGGCAACCGCGATTCCTTCGCGCAGCGTCGCGGCTGGCGTCAGAAAGGCATCGGACGTGTCCGTGACAAACGCTTTGCCGCCGGGCAGTTCGGGCGGATAAGCGACCTCAGGCGCCGCGGCCTTGGCCTTTTTACCTTCCGCGCGCTTGCCGGCCTTTTTCTCTTGTGCAGCGAGCGGCGCAGTAGCGCCGAGAGTCAAGCTGCCCATCAAACCGAGTGCAACTCGCCGATCCATGATCCACCTCCGGGTTAGCCCTGCTTCGGCTCTTGATTTGCTCTGCTTAACCGACGGCAAACGGAGTGTGCCTGCTACTTGACGCGTCGATCAAGGTGCCGTTCTACAATAATCGGGCCGTTGTCGCAAAAGTACCCACGGGGCAAGCACCCACACGAGGGGTGGGCGGATTAGCAGACGGCACACGGAGTGTGCCTACGACTTAATCCAAAAAACATTTCTGTCGAGTGTCGATTCTTGGGACCGCCGCTCGACTTACTGATGGGAAGCCGAAGGAGCGCGCGATGCCAGTCGTAATGTCTGGCGCGAGCGCCCCCACGGCTGAAAAGTCAGGAAGATCAACGAATAGCACTCTTTTCTGGAGGAGTTTGTCATGAGCAAGTCCACCCAACCGATCCCCGCCGGGCACGACCACATAATTCCCCACCTGGTGTGTGATCCTTGCCCAGAGGCAATCGAGTTCTACAAGAAGGCCTTCGGGGCCGAGGAAACTTTCCGGATGCCGGCGCCGGACGGGCGGCGAATCATGCATGCGTCGATCCGGATCGGCAACAGCTTCGTGTACCTCGCCGATGACTTTCCGGAATACTGCGGCGGCAAGGCATCGTCGCCCAAAGCTCTGAAAGGGACGCCGGTGACGATCCACCGCCATGTCGTGGACTGCGACGCCGCGATGAAGCGGGCCCAGGACGCCGGCGCGACCGTCGTCATGCCCGCGGCCGACATGTTCTGGGGCGACCGCTACGGCGTCGTGACCGATCCGTTTGGCCACAGCTGGTCGTTCGCGACACATGTCAAGGACCTCACGCCAGCGGAAATGCAAGCAGCGATGATGAGCGAATGCGCGCAGGGATGAAGGCCAGCCGAACTGGTGAGTGGTGGAGTGGTGAGTGTGGAGCGTGGTCATAGGTACTCGGTACTAAGTACTCAGTACGGAGTACCACGAATCGCCGCGGACCACTCACCACTCACCACTCACGAATTCCCCGCGAATTGTTACGCTTCTGGTCGCACGATCGAATACATCACGGCGTCATGCGGCTGGTTGTGTACGAAAAGGCGCGAGCGCAGGACCCCCTCGCGAAGGGCGCCGGCCTTTTCGGCGACGCGGTGGCTGCGCGTATTGCTAACGGCCACCACGATTTCGAGGCGCTGGAGGTTCGTATTGGCAAGCGCCCACTCGGCGACGAGGCGTACCGCACGGGGCGCAATCCCTTGCCCCGCCGCAGAAGTCCGCACCCAATAGCCGAGATTGGCCAGCCGGTGGGCATCGTTGATCTGATTCAATCCGCAGCCGCCGAGGAATCGGCCAGCGTCGTCCTCGATGAGGAAAGCATACGCCGTTCGGTTGGCCAGCGCTTCGATCTGAGATTTGATCCACGTTTGGGCGTCGTCGGCCTGGTAGCCGGCGTGGCACCAGGGGAGCCAGAGATGGACCTCCGCCACCGATTCGCGGGCTGCCTCAAAGAGCGCGGGGGCGTCGGCCAGGGTATAGGGACGAATCGAGACTTGCATGCGGCCAGCGACACGGTAGCGGAGTGCAGGTTCGCTGCGGGAATCTTGCCAGTGAGTGGTGGAGTGGTGAGTGGTGGAGTGTGGTATCGCTACTGGGTACTCAGTCCTTAGTACAGAGTACCACCCAGTTCGGAGTACCGAGTACGTGGCGGACCACCGAGGAGGCCGAACCCCTCGTTTGGGCTCGACCTACAACCGGTGGTAGGTCGAGGTATGTGTACATACAATCTGTAGTAGGTATCTTGACAGGTACATGTCCGGTTGATCTATTGTGGGGTGGCCTGTTTGGCAGATTTCTGGAGTGCGGCGACTTGTCGCCGCTTTGGGAATGTCGGATTGCGCGCTTGCCCTGCGGGCGTGATACCAAGAGTCTGAAAGCGGCGACCAGTCGCGGCACTCCAAAGTCCGAAAGGGTGGCGGCGACTTTTAAAAGAGAAGCACGCGAGCGGCTCATAATCGCGCAACTTCAAGCCGGGCAAGGGTTAAAAGTGGGTGGGTCGTCGGGCAATTGAGCGCGTTTAAAAGTTCTGAGGGGCGACGCTGAGTTGAAGGTGCTGGCCGCACTGCGATACCTGGCCCATACGGAGTGTGGGCCTGCGATGCTACGGTTCGTACGCTTCGGCGAAGGGATTGCGGCCGCGGGGCATGAATTTGCACATCGCGATGCCCATCACGTACAAGAGGCAGAGCGGACCGGCCATGAGCAGCATGCTGATCGGCTCGGCGGGCGTGAGGACCATCGCGATCACGAAGATCGTGAGGACCGCGATCCGCCACTGGGCGACGTAGGTCTCGGTCGAAACCAGGCCGATTCGGTTGACGAACAGCATCACCAGCGGAAGCTGAAACCCCAGGCCGAAGCCGATCGGCAGGATGAGCACGAACCCGAGCCATTCGCCGATGCGGGGATCGAAGTCGGCGTTCATCCCTTTGTTGAAGGTGAACAGGAAGTCGAGGACCGGGTCGAACACGAACAGGAATGCGATCAGCGCACCGCCGAAAAACAGACCGATCGAGAGCGGCAGATAGATGAAGACGTAATTCTTCTCGTGCGGATAGAGCCCGGCCGCGACGAAGACCCACAGTTGATAGAGGACATAAGGGCTGGCGAGCACGAGGCCCGTCATCAGGGCCGCCTTGAGCCAGATCATGAACGCTTCCTGGGCGTTGAGCACTTGAAAGCGGACCTTCACCGGCTTCCAGGTGAAGAGCGTGAGCAGGTTGACGCGGGCCTTTTTCAGCGAGTCGGGAAAGACGCGGGCGATGAGCAGCTTGTTGAGCCGGCGCGATTTCTCGGGGTCGAATTTTTTGGCCAACTCCTCACGGAGTGTGGCGACGGTGTCCTGCTTGTCGCCGCTGGCGGTGCCCACGAGCCACGAGAAGGCCGATTGGAGCCAGGCCACCGTGCTGTGGGCGGCGACGGAGCGGTCGGTGTCGGGGCCAGTCAAGGCGGCCAGCTCGGGCGCGGCATGCAATTCGCGGCGGCTGGCGAGGGAGTTGAGCACATGAAGCAAATCGGCAGTCTGCTGGCGATCGAGGGGCGTTGGGATCTTGGCCAGCGCCGCGACTTTCTCGCGCTCCTGGTCGGTCAGCGCGAGCCACACGCACCTGGCCTGCGGCGAGCCGCCCGCGTCTGCGGCTTTAACGAGCGCCTGGGCGAGCGACGGGGCGCCGCCGTCAAGGAAATCTCCTTCCGTGTACCAAGAGGGCGACAGGTTGAGGGCCGCGAATTGCTCGGGATAGTTCAGGCGCAGCGTTTCGGCGAGCTGCCCGGTCTCGATCTGGATCGGATCGGGGACCAGCCCGTCGTCGAGGATCATGCGTTTGATCTCGACGGGTATCGACCCGAATTTCACCACCAGGTCGGAGAGGGCCTTGTCGAGGTAGTAGCGCTCCATGGCTCGCTCGAGCGGACCTTGGAAAAACCGGACGACGCTGTTGGCGACAAAAAATCCGATCAGGCAGCCGGCGAGCACGCCCATCACGCCGCGGAAGAGGGAGACGCGAAGTTCCTCCAGATGCTCGCCGAAGGTCATCGTGGTCCCTTCGAAGAGGTCGTCGTTGGGGTTTTTGGCCATGGCAAATCGCTCCAGGACAGGTGGGACCCGGCCGTGGACGGCCGGGCTAAGCATGATGACCGTCAGCCAGACGATGGGCGGGCTGGCGGGGCTCGGCCCGGACAATCGCACGTCGATTGTGCCGGGCGGCGGGACGTACGGTGGGAAGCTGCCGTACCAGCCTGGTGGCCGCGGAAAGAGCCGCAAGCCAGCCCTCAATATAATTGGCGGCAGCTTTGGCGGCAACGGCGGCTATGAATGACGAATGTCGAAAACTAAATGACGAATGAATGACGAGTGACGAAGGACGAATGAATAACCGAATGACAAGGTCTACAAACGGACTGTTGGCAATCGATCCAACTGCCCCCCATCCACCTTGCGTGGATGGCGGCCATGATGGTGAGCTAAATATACTGCCACCGCCCTGCACCTCCGCCTTCTTTTCCAGCCGGTCGCCGCGGGGCCGCGACCCGCGGGAAAAGAGAAAAATGG
>JAKEHX010000325.1 GCA_022614795.1 Planctomycetaceae bacterium
GCCGGCCGCCAACCATGTTCGGCAGATGGTCAGAGATCACTGCGCCCGTGTAACCGCTTTCGGCCAGAGCCCGCATCATGCGCGACATGTCCACGTAGCCGTCGTCCGGAAATGTCTCGACGAATCCCTTGGGCAGCGGCTCGCTGACGTTGCGAAAGTGGATCTTGAACAGCTTCTTCTGGCTGGCGAAATGGCGGATGGCGTCCACCACATGCTTTCCCGTCCGTTCGCCCCCCTCGATCCACGATCCCACGCAGAGGCACACGCCGATGTTCGGGCTGCTGGCGATTTCGAGGGCCCGCACGTAGCCGGCGAAATTCCCGAAGATGCAACGGGGCACGCCCCCCAGGTCATAAACAGGCGGATCGTCGGGATGAATGCCGATATAAACCCCCGCTTCCTCCGCGACCGGAACGACCTTGCGAATGAAAAAGGTGTAGTTGTCCCACAGCTCCTCTTCGGTGTAGCGGCGGCCGTGCGAGAGCGGCTGTTGCCACGTCTTGCCCGCCCACCGTCCGGTCGCGGTGTCCAGCCGCAAGGCTCGGGCCGTCGCTCCCCCGCGCGTTGTTTCCCGCTCGCTGCTCCAGATGCCATTGCCCATGTGGGCGTAGGTGGAGTAATGGATGCCGGCCTTGCCAAGCAGGCGGATGTAGGCCAGGTACTCCTCGATCTTGGCGTCGCGGCCCGGCAGGTTCAGCGTGACCTCTTCCATGTTGTGGCAGGCATCGTTCGCCAGTCGATAGATCTTCAGTCCCTCTTTCGCAAACCGGCGAATCAGGGCCTGGTAGTTCTCGAGCGTATTTTCCTCGGGCGGCAGGCTCGTCATCACCCACTCGACGCCTAGCTGCCGGGTGAAGCGCATGTCGTCTTCGCTGGCCGTCGCCGGAAGCTGTGTCCCCAGTTGAATGCCGGGCCGGCTGCCGAAATAGCCCGGCACGACGAGCGGATAACCTTTCGCGGTTGGGGCCGGCTTCTCCGCACTGGCATCTGGACCCGGCTTCTGCGCAGCCGCTCGTTTTCGAGTTCCTGCCAGGACTGCGGCCGCCGCTCCCAGGCAGAAATCACGCCGGCTCAAGTTATTGATCTTTGGCATTCTTCCACCCTCGCTTGAAATGCTGATCCACACTATGTCGAATCGTAGCGGCCAGATCGGAGCGGTCACGCTCTTTCTGGATTGTGTCTGCCAACGCCCGGAGTCGCCTATGGATTGGATGCTCACCTGGATGCAAGTCGCCGCGTTGGCAGTCGGGGGAATGTGCCACTCGCTCTTGGGCAGCGTCAAGGTCCCGCTGGCGCGCAAACTGAACATCGACGAAGCCCGCGTGGGCGGACTGGTCGGGATCTTTGGTTTCACGCTGATCCCCACGGTGCTCGCGGCGGGGTTCCTGGTCGATGCCCTGGGCAAACAGGCCATCCTGTCCGGCGGCTTTGTGCTGCTGATCGTCAGCCTGGGATTGCTGTCGCAGGCGAGATCGTTTGGACTGGCGCTCTTCTCAGTCCTCCTGCTAGGCGTCGGCTGGTCGGCCCTGGTGAACGTGCTCAACGTCACCTCGCCGCCGGCGTTCGTGCCGCTCGATCAAGTGCAAAGTCGCATGGCCTATGCCATGAATCTGGGCGATTTCATCTTTGGCATGGGGGCCTTCTCGACGCCCATTCTGATGGCGCTGCTCATCCCGAAAATCCGCCTGGAGCGGGCGCTCTTGGTGCCCGCGGCCTTCGCCGTCGTTCCGCTGCTGTTGGGAATGGGCGTGGACTGGCAAAGGCTGGTGACCCCGCCCACGCAGACCGCCAGCGGCGGCCTCGGCATTCTGCTCTCCGATCCAATCGTGTGGCTGTGCTGCTTGGCCTTCTTCTTCCATGTGCCGATCGAAGCGTCCGTGGCCGCATGGGCCACTACCCTGATGACCGACAAGGGCGTGAGCGAAGGCCGGGCTGCGACGCTGCTTTCCGTCTTCTGGCTGACCTTCACGGGCTCGCGCCTGCTCACCGCGCTCACGTTGCCCCGGGGCGCGGACACGCTGCTGGTGACGACGCTGGCCACTCTGTGCATCGCGCTGACCGCGGGAATCGTATTCAGCCGCTCGGCATCGGCAACCTGCGCACTGGTGATCGCCGCCGGCCTGATCCTGGGGCCGATCTTCCCAACGCTGATCGCCATCCTGCTCAGTCACGTCGAGTCGTCCCTGCATGGCCGCACGGTCGGCATCTTCTTCTGCGTCGGCGGCATCGGCTGGACCGCGATTCCCCTGTTGATCGGCGCTTACGCCAAACGCACCAGCGTCCAGCGCGCTTTTTTGATCGCCATGGGCTGCGCCGTCATCTTGACGGTGCTCTCCGCCGGACTTGGAGCGCGACTGCGGTAGTGGTCATTGGTCATTCGTCATTAGTCATTTGTCATTCGTTATTCATTCGTCATTGATCATTCGTCATTGCTCATGGGCCGTCGTATCCCCTTTCCTTCAGGGCGACTGCCACATCCGTCCCCCGCGCAATCGGCGGCTGTGGCCGGACTTCCGCACGAACCAGAGCCGCGGCCTCTTCGCCATAAGGCCCCTGAGCGAGAATAGTGCCTCCCTTTCCCATCGCCAGCGAACAGCCGATGCACTTGCGCCCCTGCCACGGTCCGCCGCGAATCTGGCCGACATTACTCACCCCGATAATCGTCAGGTCATATAGCGCAGTCAGCTTGCCATACGCGTCCCGCCAAAGTTGCCCATAGGGCACAGCGGCCTGGTCATGATTGTCATCGACGGCCCAAGCCGACGGCGAAACGATGACCTGCGCGCCCATCCGGGCCAACGTATGGCCAATGGCCAGCGAGCCGTCGAAGTTGTCCGCACAGATGTTGAGCCCCATGGCGCCCAATTCCGTGTGGGCCACCGCCAGCCGATCGCCAACCGAGTAAAGGTCGAGCGCGATGTCCAGCTCGTTGATCTTGCGATAGTGCAGCAGCAGCTCGCCGGTCGGCGCCAGCAGCACGGCCGCGTTATATAGCCGCTGGGCCGAGCACTGGGTCGAGCGCTCGACCAGGCCTGCCGCCACGTAAACACCTGCGTCGCGCGCCGCCCGCGCCAGCCGATCGACATGCGGCCCGGGAATCGGCTGGGCCAGCTCGCGTGCCGAAGGATCGGTCCATCCCAAATCCAGGCACTCCGGCAGCACGACAAGCCGGCAATCGAGCGTGGCCGCCTGGTGGATGGCGTTTACCGCCCGGTCGAGATTGGCCGCTGGGCGTCCGCCTTCCACCAGGATTTGCGCCAGGCCCGCGTAATAGCTGTCGATTGCCATGCCAAGAATTTGACCAGATGCCGATCACATTACCAGAATAGCAAGCACCGAATTACTCCGGGGATTTTCCGATGAAACCAATGCAAATGGCGATTGCTCTCTTCCTGCTTGCGGCTGTGCGATTCGCACTCGTCGCCGGCCCCGCCGCACATGCGGCCGATTCGCCGACGATTAAACTCGCGACGTTTGACGTCGACGCCACTCCTCCTTTGGGATCGGCCATGGCCTACGATCCCGTCAAGCGCCACGATGAATTGACGCTCCGCGCGCGCGGCATCGTGCTGCTCGGCGCCGGCCAGCCGATAGTGCTTTGCGCCGTCGACTGGATCGGCATCGCCAATGAAGGGCACGACGCCTTCCGCGACGCCCTCGCCGAGGCGGCTGGCACGACCCGCGACCGAGTGGCCGTGCATACCCTGCACCAGCACGACGCCCCCGGCTGCGACTTCACGGCGGAGCGGATCGTTCGCGAGCTGGGATTGCCCGACTACGGCCGCTTTGAGGGGACGTTTCATCGCCAGGTCATCGAGCGGGCAGCGGCTGCCCTGCGGGCCGGGCTTCCCGCGGCGCAGGAAGTCACGCACTTGGGCTGGGGTGTGGCCGAAGTCAAGGAGGTCGCCTCCAATCGCCGCATCAAAGGGCATGATGGCAAGATTCGCGCGACCCGGTACACCGCCACTCGCGACGCCGCCCTGCGGGCCGAGCCCGAGGGGGCAATCGATCCGCAAGTGTCGCTCATTTCGTTCTTCAGTGGCGAGCGTCCCATCGCCGTGCTCAGCTATTACGCCTGCCATCCGCAAAGCTATTACCGCACGGGCGTCCCCAGCCCCGATTTCCCCGGCATCGCCCGCTTCATTCGCGGCCAGGCCCTGCCCGAAGCCTTGCACGTCCATTTCAACGGCGCGGGCGGCAACATCGGCGCCGGCAAGTACAACGACGGGGCTAAAGAAAATCGCCTGATCCTCGCGACGCGGCTGGCCGAGGGAATGGAGCGCGCCTTCACGGCCACGCACAAGCAGCCGCTGGCGGCCAGCGACATCGGCTGGCAGACCGTGCCGGTCCGTTTGCCGGTCGCGCCCCATCTGAAAGAATCGGAACTCTTAGAGGCCCTGCGGAGCGAACCGGCGCGGGGCTATATCGCCAAAGCCGACCAGCTCGCCTGGGTCAGGCGCTGCCAGGCGGGCCACGCCATCGACGTGGCCTGCTTGCGGCTGGGGCAGACGCGCGTGCTGCACCTGCCAGGCGAGCTGTTCGTGGAGTATCAACTGGCCGCCAAGCAGATGCGGCCCGATCTTCGCGTCGCGCTGGCCGCTTATGGCGACTACGGCCCTGGCTACATCGGCACGGCAGCGGCCTATCCCGAAGGGCTACGAGACGGGCCCCGGCGCCAGCAACGTTGCACCGGAAGTGGAACTGGTGCTGACCGACGCGATGAAGAAGCTCTTGCAACCCGCGCCGTAGAGGCGATGACCAACCACCAACGGCGAACCAGAATCGGGCTGTTGATCGGTGCCCATTTGCTCGTGGGCGCGATGATGGCGATCGTCGCGCTGAACTACCCCACACTCCAGCGGTCGATGTGGCTGTCAGTCGTGTACATGGGCCTGGTCTGTAGCCAGGTGCTCCTCCTGGGAATCTGGCTGGGCCTCACGGCCGAGCGCTGGTGGGCGAAGCTCGTGGTTCTCTTGGCCGGCATGGCGTGGCTTGAATGCCTTGCACTAGCGCCGGCCCCCAGGTCTCCACCGCCGGTTAACTACCTCCTGGCTCTGCTCGCCATGTTCGGCGTCCCGATCCTGGCCGTCGCCGCCAGCTGCGCGGTGTGTCGGCGGTTCGTTGCCACGATCCAGTGCCGCAACCAATGGCCGTCGCGCCCCATTTCCGAGGAGCTGCAATTCACGCTGAGGTCGTTGATCGGCTTAACGGTGATGATCGCGGGCATACTGGCACTCGGGAGAGTCGCCCATTGGATTGAAGCATGGGCTTCCGGCGTGGAGTTGGTGTCAATAATTGTGATCGTGTCCATTTTCGTGCTGGTTGCGCTCCTTGCAGGTGGCATGCTCGTTTGGGCCGCGCTTGGTCAAGGTCGGGTAGTTGTTCGCTTCCCAATCATTCTGGTGGGAATGGCGTTGGTTGGGCTGCTGCCCCCGTATTACAGCGGTGCCCCTAAATGGGTATTCTTCGTCTGGCCAGCGCTCTTGGTCATCGTCGCCGTGTGCACCGCAGGGTCCTTGTTGGTATTTCGCAGCTGCGGGTATCGGCTGGTGCGCATTGGATCAAACGGCAAGACCTGACCGCGGCCCGCGACAGGCGCGGCGGCTAGCGCCAGTGCGGCCAGCTGCACAAGTCCTGCCGCAGCGAACGGCGGCTTGCGGTTCATGGTTTGGCTTCTTTCCGCGCCTCGCCGCGGATTTTAAAAGCGGAGAGGCTTCGCAGCGGAAATGGCGGCGGAGTGTCGGCGGGCAAGGAATCCAGCACGGCCTTGAGGCGCTGGCGGGCCGCTGCCGCCGCCGCGTCTCCACTCATGGACAGATCGCGCTCTTCCGCAGGATCGGCATTGGCGTCGTACAGCCGGCCGTCGGAGTAGAGCTTGAAGCGCGTGTCGCGGACGACGCGCGTCTGGTGGTATTCGTTCAATATCCACTCGCGCGGCGGAACAGCCCCGGTCCGGCCCAGCAAATACGAGGCGAACGATTGCCCGTCCGGCCGATGCTTCTCCGAAAGCGGCACGCCGGCCAGCTCGCACAGCGTCGGATAGACGTCGGTGAAATCGGCCAGCGGCAGCGTGCGGCTGCCGGGAATTCGCCGCGGGCAATTGGCCAGCAGCACGACGTTGCCCCCCGCTTCGGTCAGCGCATACAGATCGCCCTGCACGAGGCGGCCGTTGCGGCGGGCCTGGAGGCTCTTCTCCGTGCCGTTGTCGCTGGCGACGATCACGATCGTGTTGTCACGAAGTCCGAGCCGGTCTAATTCGGCGATCAGCTCGCCGATGCGGGCGTCGGCATAGCGAAGCATGTCGGCGAACATCTCGTGGTGCGGCCGGTTGGGTTCGCGATTGGCCGGCGTCGGCACCACATTCTCGGTGAACGATTGCCCGTGCGTCAGCACCATTGGCAGGTAGAGCAGAAACGGCCGCTGGCGGTGTCGCCGGAGAAAATCGATCGCGAATGCGTGCGACTCGTCCGGGCCAAACTTGCCAGCCAACGTTTCCCGCCGGCCATTGCGGATGAACACCGGATCCCAATAACGGCTTTCGATGTGGCGGTTGAAAGCGACCGCCTCGTCGTACGACTCGCGCCGCACGATGTCCGCAAACCGCTCCATTTCGGCTGGCGGCACGGTGTCGCGGTTGATGCTGCCGGGCCAGACCAGGTGCTCCTCAAAGCCGTGCCGCGCCAGCACATCCGGCTCGTCATAGAGGTTGTTGATCTGCCATTTGCCCGTGATGCCGGTAACATAGCCGGCGCCCTGAAACAGGCGCGGAAACACGATTTCGCGCTCCGGGTCGAGTCCGCCGCCGTTATAGAGGGCGGCGTCGTGATGCAGCCGGAATCCCGTGCTGTGCGGATAGCGGCCGGTGAGCAACATCGTGCGGCTGGGGCCGCAGACAGGTGACGCGTAGCAGTTCTCCACGCGCACGCCCGTCTCCGCCAGCCGATCGATGTTGGGCGTGCACTCTTCCTGGCTGCCGTAACAGCCGAACCATTCCTGGCCGACATTATCGAGCAGGATCAGCACGATGTTGGGCCGCTCTGGTTCGGCGGCCGGCAGGGCGCTCGCCCAAAGGATGGCAAGCGCGGCGAGCCGGAGCGCATGCCGCGGTAAGAGACTGGGCATCGATAACTCCAGCCAGGAAGGTTGCCCCGTGCCATTGGGCACGAGCGGATGGTCTGCCCCCACATCTTATCCAGGGACTGACCGCGGGGCCAAAGCCGCCAGACACGTTTCTGCCGGGCCGATGAAACCTTCGTTATTCAATCGCAGACCAGAGGCTGATCTGCGATAGTGTGCAAGCGGGCCCTCTACCCTCGGGTGATGCCCAGCAGCAGCATGTTGCCGACGCTTAAAAGTTCGTCGGCTTCGTCCTGGTCCAGGATGCCTTGCAATAAGAAGTCGTGCAAGTGGTTCAGAAACACCTGCACCTTGCCGGCGTCGCCGGCATTGTCCTTGAGGTTGAGCTTCACCCTGACCGTCGTTGAGCACCCCACCCTCTACCAAATCGCTTGCTTTGCCCAAGTCCTCACGTCGATAGTCACGCTTCGGCTGGCGGCCGAGTCATTGAAAATCGCGCCGCCCTCGTGGCGCTGGCTCGCTGGCGTTGGCAATGGCGGTGCCCCGCCCGCC
>JAKEHX010000031.1 GCA_022614795.1 Planctomycetaceae bacterium
ACGCGGGGTGGAGCAGCCCGGTAGCTCGCGAGGCTCATAACCTCGAGGTCGTCGGTTCAAATCCGGCCCCCGCAACTTGAACAGGCGGTAGCGAAACTCGGCTACCACCGGGTTATACGAAAGGCCGGCGTCTTCGGACGCCGGCCCTTCGTCGGCCGTCAAGGATTGCAGACTTAACGAATACTGCCCTACAGGTCCCGTCGCAACGACGCGCACCTGGTAACTCTCGTCCGAAACCGAGGCCAATAGCGACGGACTTCGCCCGTATTGTTGATCGGGACGAAGAGCTTTCCGTCCGGTCCGAACAAGAGTGACTGGGCGAAGACTCGCGGGTCGGTTGTGCAGGTCAAACTTGCCGGCGAATCCACCAGCGGCGTCGTAGATGCGGATCGAGTCCGTATCGCCGGGCGCTGCCCGGAAGCTGGTGATGAAGAGCCGCCCGTCGGGCCCGAAGACGAGCCCGTCAGGACGATTAAGCCGCCCGGGGCCCCCTTTTTCGTCGATGAAGACCTCGCCTTTCCCGTCGGCTGAGAAGCGGAGCACGGTGCCGCCAAGCCCATTCGTGACATCGCGCGTCGAGACGTAGAGCAGGCCGTCGGGGCCAAAGACAACGCCCCTTGGATGATGCTCGTTGTTCTTCATTTTCGCTTCGCCGAGAAACGTGCCGTCGCCGGCGTACTGGTTCACGCGGCCCGGCGGGCCAGTGTTGGGTTTTCGGAGCACATTGGCCACGAACAGATCGCCGCCGCCGAGGACGATGCCGTCGGGAGCGAACGGAGCATCCGGATCCGTGGAAGGAATGAGGGCGCCCAGAAACGCCCCCGTGACGGCGTCATACAACAGTCCGACCACGGGAGACTACGGAGTCCTCGCGCCTGCCGGAGGCGTTCTGATGGGGCCGGTGTATATGACGTTTGGCCAGACTAATCCCAGCACACTCGAGTATGAAGAGTAGTTGCTGACCGCCGTCTCGGGACCGGCGGGGGGCTTGCTCGCCGGCCATTCGGCCGTGCGCGGAAGACTGCTCGTCGGTCCCGACTGACGGTGAAGACATGCCAGGACAACTCGCGGCTTCGGCCTCGCGCCGTGGATGAGTGCGAAAACGTGATGGCGCTGTTTGCGAGCAATTGGCAGTCGAAATGGTGACGCCCCACGGGTAGGATGGAGCACGGTTTCTTCTACCAACGTGGAGGCGCAAGTGATGTGGCGACTTCCGCTGGCCGCGATTGCCGGGCTATTGTTTTGTCAGGCGCCGGAAG
Source organism: Planctomycetaceae bacterium (assembly GCA_022614795.1). Lineage (GTDB taxonomy): Bacteria > Planctomycetota > Planctomycetia > Pirellulales > Pirellulaceae > CAYLLN01. Next base: position 1,260 of record JAKEHX010000031.1, read on the forward strand.
CCGTGCGGGGAGACGATGCGGCGACTCTGGCCGAGCTCATCGACCGACATGTCCAAGCTCGTCTAGACTCGGAGGGACTAGCGCGCGTCCCGCCAGCCGACGATGCAGAGTTCCTGCGGCGGGTGTTTCTCGATCTGCACGGTGTCGTCCCCTCGGCGGAGCGGGCCGCAAAGTTCCTGAGCAGCGGCGATCCCCAGAAGCGGGTCCGATTAATTGAGGATCTGCTGGCCAGTCCACGGTTCGGCGAACACTTCGGCGACATGTGGCGACGATGTCTCATCTCGCCGCTGGCCAATGAACAGCGGATGCAGTCCGACCGATTCGCCGACTGGCTGGCCAAGCGGTTCAATGACAACGATGGCTGGGACCGTATTGCCTTTGACTTACTGACGGCCACCGGCAAGATCGACGAGAACGCGGCCGTCACCCACTTGGTTGAGGGACGGTACCCGCTAAGTGTCACCGATCTGACCGACCTCAGCTCCCGCTACTTCCTCGGAGACCGGCTTAACTGTGCCCAGAGTCACGACCAACCGATCGTCGAGTGGAAGCGACAGGACAACTGGGGAATGGCAGCATTCTTTGCACAGATTCAGACGCCAGGTCGTCCGAAGGTCGTCTATTTAGCCGGAGTGCAAGACGATCCTAAGATGACGCTCTCGTCGCTGCGTGACGCCGACGCAATCGAAGGATTGCAAATTCAGCCGCCGACGTTTCTGGGCGGTCAGCCGCTCAAGACGGACGGCGACAAAACGCACCGCGTCGCACTCGCCGAGTGGATCACTTCGCGGGAGAATCCGTTTTTTGCCCGGGCGATGGTCAACCGAATGTGGTGGCACTTCTTCGGCCGGGGAATCGTCAATCCGGTGGACGACATGCACGCCGGCAATCCAGCATCGCATCCCGAAATGCTGGACCAGCTGAGTCGCCGGTTTGCCGAGTCTGGATTTGACTTGAAACTGCTCTGTCGGGCGATTGCGAGCAGCAACACTTATCACCAGACCAGCCGCCCCGGAAAGGAGAGCGACTCCGAAGCCAAACTATTCGCCCGCATGTCAATTAAGGTGCTCTCGGCCGAACAGTTATACGATTCGCTGGTGGAGATTCTGGGCCCGCCGGCGAAGGCTCCGGGTATCGACACCCGCTTGGGCGCGCGGAGCGAGTTCTGCCAATTCTTCGCGGGAGACGGTGATCCCGATCCGACCCGCTACGAGCGCGGAATACCGCACATGCTCAGGCTGATGAACTCACCGCAATTTGCTGGCCGAAACGTCTCAGCTTTGATCTCGCGGGCTGAGGGCAACGGACGGACGGCGGACGACGTGGTCGAGCAGCTGTTCCTGACGATCCTGGCGCGCCGGCCCACATCCGCCGAATTGGAACTCGTGCGAACCCAACTGCGCGACAGCGACGCGCTGCCACAGACCGTTCATCGGGAACTTGCCTGGGCACTGCTCATGAGTAGCGAATTCTCACTGAACCACTGAGAATCGAAGGTGGACGCCAAATGCGCAACGACATCACGCGGCGCGGGTTTTTGTCGCTAGCCGCGGCCGGCGGCACGCTGACCGGCTGGCTGGGGCGGCTGGCGGCACACGCGGCCGACCAGCCAAAGGCTAAATCGTGCATCTTGCTATGGATGTCCGGCGGGCCGAGCCACCTCGACACCTTCGACCTCAAGCCGGATGCCTCGGACCGCATCCGTGGCGAATTCCAGCCGATCGACACGTCCGTCCCGGGCATCCAGATTAGCGAGCACTTCCCGAAATTCGCCAAGCTGATGCAGCACGCCGCCGTCTTGCGGAGCATGAGCACCGTGGAATCGGACCACCAGCTGGCCAGTTATCACGTCCACACGGGGTATCACAAGCGGGCCGGCGGTGTGGCGTTCCCCAGTCTGGGTGCGATCGTATCGCGCGAGCTGGGAAGTAAGGATTTTCCGTTGCCACATTTCGTCTGTATTGGGGCCGGCCCCCGCCATTCCACACGCTCTGGATTCCTTGGCCCCGATCATCAGCCGCTCGACGTGTTGAGTCCCGATCGCGGAACGGATTTTCTGGAACCCCTGACGAACAGGATCGAGTTTGCACGACAGTACGATCTGCTCCGCCGATTTGACTCGTCGTTCCATGAGGCCTACCGCGCGGAGGCGGCCCGAGCGCACTCGTCAGCGCTTGCGCGGGCAGTGCGGCTGATGACTGCGGAGGAGAAGCGAACGTTCGACCTGTCGCAGGAATCGGATGCCGATCGCGACCGATATGGGCGCGGAAGTTTTGGCCAGGGGTGCCTCATGGCCCGGCGATTGATCGAGACCGGGGTCCGCTTCGTGGAAGTGATGATGGGTGATGGCGTCGGCTGGGATACCCATCGTGACAATTTCCCGCGCACGCGGACGTTATCTGCCGAAGCGGACGCCGGCATGGCGGCGCTCATCAAGGACCTGCAAGAGCGCGGACGGCTCGACTCGACCCTGGTGATCTGGATGGGGGAGTTCGGCCGCAGCCCGCAGATCACTAGCGGCGGCGGACGCAATCACTGGTCGCGGGCATGGAGCAGCGTCCTTGTCGGCGGCGGGATTCGCGGGGGTCAAGCGATCGGCCGCACGGACCGCGATGCGGCCGAGGTCGTCGAGCGACCGATCAGCGTGACGGACTTTCTGGCAACCGTGTGTACGATTCTGGGAATCGACTACACCCGCGAGAACCACCCGCCGGGAATCAAACGGCCAATCCCAATCGTGGACACCAGCAAGGAGGTTTCTGTCATCTCCGAACTGCTCTAACCCCTGAGCTGAAAAGGCCACTGCCTCGCTTGCCTGGGCTATTTGGCAGCCACATCGAGTTTGAAGACGAAGATGTTATTGTCTTCGCTCGATTCGAGCCAGTGGTGCTCGGGATCGACGTAGACCTTGATTGTATAGGCGCCAGCCCGATCGGGCCGCCAGAACTTTTCGAAGGTGTCGTTCTCGTTGTCGTTTCGCACCTGTCCGCTGAGGCGCCCATTGCCGTCCTGCTCGACCAGCGTCCCGACCCAGACGGGAGTGAGCGGGTCGGACTCGTGATACACATCCACTTCGAGATAGGTAACGGCGGGACCCTCGTCGAGATTCGAGATGCTCGCCGCGAGTTGCACGAGCTGTCCCACTTTGACCGAACGGTTATCGCCTTGCACTCGTCCCTGGCCCTCGAAATCCGGCAGCACCGTCTGCAACTGGACAAAGAAGCGGTCCATAACTTCGACTTCGTCGCCGATGTAATGGACGAGTGCGACGGAGAGGCGGTTCGTCTCCGCGGCGACTTGCCATGAGCCGGAAAGTCCCCCGTGGACCTCGTCGATAGCCGCCTCGTCAACGGCAAGTGCATTGCTGAAGCGGCCGTCGGCGTAGTTGAACTCGCCCAGGGCGTCCATCTTCGTCGAGCTGCGGAGGTATCCCTCCATCTGCAACACGCCGCCGACGCCGACCAAATCGCCTGAAACGTCGATGCGGGCTCCGGCGACCTCCAAACTGGCGCCGGGCGAGACCATCACCCGCGACTCGCTCTGATTCACCCACTGCTGTTGGCCGTTGATCCGGAGCAAAAGAGCCGTCACATCAGCTGTTGCTGCCAGGGCAAACCGCGGTTCGAGCTGCTCGAATACTCCGCGGCGTGGCATCGATCGTGGAGACAGACGAGGGGACAGAGAGCGAATCCAATTGGATCGGGGCATGGGGCACGATGGGGCAAAGGTTCGACTGGGATGTTTGGCCGAATCATCGCGCGCCGACGTCACGCCGGCGGCGATGAAATCCCAGGGCGATGGCGCTAATGCGCTCCGAATGGAGCGGGAAAAGAGCGCCTCCAGGCAAACCATAGGTCAAACCGGGCGAATGTCAAATCCGGTTGAAGCCTGCAAATCGGCCCGGCGATCAGAAATTCCACTGAAAGTGCGTGTAGAAGAAGTCCGCGTCGCCCGAGTACGGTGCGCCCGGCGTCAGGGCGTAGTAATCGCCGGCGAAAAAGTGCGAGTAGCCGAACACCACGTCCATTCGCGGATTGATGTTGTAGGTGAAGAGCAAATCGATCTCGTGTCCCAGTTCGGTGCTGGCCGGCGCGTTGCCTGGATTGAACGCCGTCATATTCACGTTGTAAGGCGTGTCGCTCCGGTTCTCCAGGAACAGGTAGTAGTACCACACGAGCACTTTCAGCTTCTGGTGCGGCTGCATGGTGAGCTGAACGTTGGGCGACTCAATGTTGCTGCGGCCGAAGAGGTCCATAAAGCCCAGGTACTTGTGGGCCAGCGGGAAGAGGTGGTTAAAGCCATTGCCCGCCCCAAGGTCGTCGGTGCCATTGGCCCAGTCGTAGTAGCACATCAGCTGCGGCTTCCAGGCCAGGTCGCTCCATTTGCGGCCGACGCCTCCGGTCACGAAGCCGGCAGAGTGGTCGCTGCCGTTGGTGTTCTGGCCGAACTGCGCGCCCCCTTCGGCTTCCCAGAGGAACTCATCCTGGCTGCCGAGCCAGCGGCCGCCGAGCGTGGTGAACTCGAAGTCGTTGGCCATCCGATCGTTGTTGTATTGGATGGCGAAAAAGTCATATGTCTGGCCCTGGATCGCCTTATAGGTCGCCCAGCCGCCGAAGAAGTCTTGTTCTTCATCGGCGCTGTCGAAGAGCGTGGGATCGACAAGCACTGGGCGCGTGGCGAAGAAATCGACGTTCCAATCCTCGCCTTGCCACAGGAACTTAAAGCCCTCGAACGTGCGCCGCGTATTTGCCCAATCGAGGGGCGAAATGAGCCGCTCGGAACCGTAGAGTAGCTCTTGCCGGCCGATGCGGAACCACAGGTCGCCGCAACAGCCGTCGAAGAGCCGGGCATCGGCAAACAGATTGAGCATGTCCGAGCGATCGACCTCGATAGCCCGTGGCGCGAAATTGTTGAACTCCTCGGCCGCATCGAGGTATTCGGCATAGACCCGCAGCCAGTCGCTGTATTTGGCGTTAAAGAAGATGCGCGTGCGGTGCAGCAAAAAGTCGTCGTCGTTGCCCGTCAATCCTAGGCCGCGCATGTTCCGCTCACCCTGATAGCGGGCTCGGTATTGCCCGCCGATATCGAGCAGCCAGCAGTCGCCGATCGGCACCTGCTTGAAGTGGTCGCCGGGATACCAGTCGCAGTAGTCCGGGTTATTGATGTAGGCAAAGTTGTTGTCGTAGAAGAGCGGCTTATAGGCGCCGGCGATCGCCGCTTTCAGGTTAGCCACTTGCTTCGCCTGGCAGTCGGGGCATTGGCACTCGCAGGGAGGCGCGGGGGCGAGACAGTCGGGGCTGCCGATCGCGAGCTCAGCCGACTCGACAGTGACGAAGGATTCAGCAGTGGGAGGCGACAAAGCCGCGACTGGATCGCTGGCCAATTCGACGACGGGTGACTGGGCCCAGGAGCGTCCGGCAATAAGCAGTGCCGTGCACACGACGATCACGGCGGCCAGTCGACGCGGCGGAATCATCCCGCTCCCTCCTGGAGTCGTCGCCGCGCAATCTTGCGCAGGCGCTACAGCTTCCCTGACCGATAACCGTTGACAGCTCCGCCTAAGCGTCCGGCTCCATCACTATCGGAAGGCCAGCCGCGAGACTTGGGCCGGAGATTCCGGTGCGATGGAGTCGTGGGGCCGGTTGCTCAGCTGGCGGCTTCCAGACCGGCCGATTCGATGCCGGCCGGTGCCGTGGCATTGGCGGATACGAAGCTCCCCTCAGGCGCGGTTTCCGGCACAGCGGCCGGCTCGGCAACTCCTCGCACGGTGAGCACAAAGAGCGAGCTGACAGCCACCGCACAGCCCAGGACAAGGAAGCTCGTGGCCCAGGTTTCCGCACTGCCGCGAAACAGAAAGCCGGCCGAGACCGCACCGATGTTGCCACCGGCTCCGACGATTCCCGCCACCGAGCCCAGCGCCTTGGCATTGATGAACGGTACGACCGAATAGGTCGCGCCATTGGACATTTTCACGAACAGCCCAGCCAACAGCATGGCCGGAATCGCCAGCTCAATTCGCCGCATTTGCGAGAACAGCACGAGGGCCAGTCCTTCACACAGCAGTGCGACAAACAGCCAGACCACTCGGCCGCGGAATTGCCACCGCTGGCCGCACCAATCGGCAATGTAACCGCCAAGTGCGCGGGCGAAGATGTTCATCAGACCAAAGGCGCCGGCGGCCAGGCCGGCTGATTTGATCGACAGCCCGAACGCGTCGACGAAGTACATGTGGGCCACGTTGTCCATCGTAAGCTCGACGCCGAAACAGGCCGCATATGCGACGGCCAGGGCCCACACCCGCCAATCGCGGCAGGCAGCCAGGAACGAGCCCTTCTGCGTTTTCGGCGACGGCAGCAGCCCTTGCTTTCGCAGCTCGGCGAAATTGCCCGCAGGCGTGTCCTGGGTCAGCGCGTAATACGCGACTGCCATCAAAAGGCACACGAGGCCGGCGACGAACATCGCAATTCGCCAGCCGATACGATCGCCCAGTCCCAGCGTCATAGCCAAGAGGCCAAACAGAAGTGGCATGGCAATCTGCGTTACACCGCCGCCGAGGTTGCCCCAGCCTGCCGCGGCGGCGTTCGCCGTGCCGACACAGTTGGGCGCGAACATCGCGGATGTGTGGTACTGGGTGATGACGAATGACGCCCCAATCATCCCGATCAAGAGGCGGCAGAAGAGAAACGACTCAAAGTTATAAGCCAAGCCGATGCCCATCACCGGCAGCGACCCGACGATCAACAGACCCGTGTAGGCCAAACGCGGGCCGATTCGGTCGCACAGCCAGCCGATGACCAGTCGCGCCAGGACCGTTGCCGCGACCGAAGCGATGATGCACCAGCCGACCTGATCCTTATTCAGGCCGAGATCGGCGCGGACCACGGTCATCAGCGGGGCGATGCCGAACCACGCAAAAAAGCAGCAAAAGAAGGCCGCCCAAGTCAGATGGAAGGCCCGCATCGCCGGCGTGTCAAAACGAAACAATTCGATCCGGGTCGCTTTGGCGGCAGGCATCAAGGTCGTCCGATCACTGTGAGGGCGCCAGACGCCGCCAACGTCCGTGGAATTCGATTGCTGAAGTCGGGCCGCGAGTGTTGCAATCACCGTGCCGCGCGCTGTCGCTGGCGCGAATTCGCTCAGTTTGGCGGCTCAATTCCGTTTCGCTTGCCGCTGACCCAAGCTTTGTTTGCCCAATTTCCAGGCACGTAATCGACCATTGCAGCCTAAAAACCAGCGGTTTTTGGCTTTTGCCCAAGCTGGTACGCGTTTTGCCATTCTTCGATTGCGATTAGCGCTTGCGTGGGCGGCCCAGCGCCAAATCGAATCAGCACATTCCTCCACGATTTTTCTGATGCCTCTTGCCGAGCCGCCCCGGCCGCGACTGGATGAGATTTTGTCCGCGCCCAGCGAGCAGCCTGTCTCGCTGGTCGAGTCGTTGCTTGTCCAGCAGCAGGAGTTGTCGGTTGTCGCCCACTTTGCGCAGCGGCACGATGCACACGAGTTTCAGCCCGCTCAGGCCCGCTATTACCGGGACCTGATTCCGCTTTCCGCCCCCGCTGACGACGAGCAGTACGGTTTCACGGTCGATCTCGATGCCTGTTCCGGCTGCAAGGCTTGCGTCACCGCGTGCCACAGCTTGAACGGCCTTGACGATGACGAGACTTTTCGCGACGTCGGCCTCCTCATGGGGCGTGACGGCCGCGGCGAGCACGTTTTGCAGCACGTCACCACCGCCTGCCATCACTGTTTAGAGCCGGCGTGCCTGCACGGCTGCCCCACGCGGGCCTACGACAAAGATCCGGTTACGGGGATTGTCCGGCATCTCGACGACCAATGCATCGGCTGCCAGTACTGCACGCTGATGTGTCCGTACGACGTGCCCAAGTACAACCCGGCCAAAGGGATCGTCCGCAAGTGCGATATGTGCCGACAGCGGCTCGATGACGGCGAGGCGCCCGCTTGCGTACAAGCTTGCCCCAACCAGGCCATTCGCATTGAACTCGTCAGCCACGAAAGTGCGCACAGCCGTGCAAGGGCCGGCAGCTTTCTGCCAACCGCCCCCGATCCGCGCGTGACGATTCCGACGACGCGTTTCGTCTCGGGCCGCGAGCAGCTCCGCGATGTCGCTCCGCCCGAAGAGGAACTGCGGCCAGGCCACGCTCATATGCCGCTGGTTCTAATGCTCGTTCTGACGCAGATGTCGATTGGCCTGTTTGTGTTTTCGCCGCTCGCGGCCGGGCGTGTCCTAGTTGTTGTCGCAGCAATCATCGGCCTGGCGGGACTGGCGATCGCCCTTCTGCATTTGGGCCGGCCTCAAATCGCTTATCGGGCCTGGCTCGGCTGGCGAACCAGCTGGATGAGCCGCGAGATCATTGCGTTTGCCGTTTGGTCGCACTTTGCCGGCAGTTTTGTCGCCGCGACGGTACTTTCTGCGGAACCTGCGGTGCGCGTGTTGCTATGGGGCTTGACCGCGATCACCGGCGCGCTGGCCATCGTGTGTTCTGCGATGACCTATGTGGCGACGCGCCGCGCGTTTTGGAGCGCGGGCCGCACGATTCCTCGTTTTGCGCTCACGGCGATCATCTTGGGATCAGCTGGGATCGCGGCCGTCCTGGCCCAGGCCAGTCAACACCCGCCGCCTGTTCTCGTGGGCCTGCTGGTTGCCGTTGTCGCCGTCAGGCTGATGTGCGATGCGCCGACATACCGCATCCATGACGGAGAAGCCACCGAGCTTGACCGCTCGGCCGAATTGCTGACGCGCAAGCTGTCCGGGTGGAATCACTTGCAAGTGACCATCGCGATTGTGGCTGGAATCTTCATGCCGCTGTGCTGGTTCGGACTGCCACAGCTTGCGCCGGTGCTGGCGCTGCCGTCGGCGGTGTTGCTCGTCGCCGCCGAGGTCGTTCAGCGCGCCCTGTTCTTCGCCGCGGTCAGCCCTCCTCGAATGCCGGGAGTGCGTCACGCATGAGCAATCGAGCGAAGCCTGATCACAACGCCGCCAGTCAACTGCTCCGCCAGTGGGACGGCCGGCTCACACGCGAGTTGTTGCTTGAGCCAGGCAAGTTCGG
>JAKEHX010000326.1 GCA_022614795.1 Planctomycetaceae bacterium
AAATACCCAAACGCTTCCGTCTCGGGAACGCTCTTGACGAGATGCTCCAGCAGCGCGGCCTGACAGCCGCGGAATCGTCGCCGCTGAGCGGTGAGCCAGCCATTGAAGACCGGGCTGCGGTCGATTTCCAAGCCCTCTAGGAAGTCTCCGTTGAACAGCGTGGACAGCGTTCGCTGCCGCTCCGGGGCGAGCGTCTGGATGCCCTGCTCAATCGCTCGGGCAATCTCGATCGCATCGACGAAGCAATCCGACAGGTCGAGCCGGATGGTGTCCTCGCGAGTGGAGACGCGTCGGCGGCCACGCTCGTCAACAATGCTCCTGATCTTGCTGAGGCACCAACGAAGCTCTCCGCGCGGATCGTTGGGAACATCCCACAGCAGCTCGCAAAGCTGGCTTCTCGCCACGGCGCGCGGCGCAAGGGCCAGATGAGCGAAGAGTGCACGTACCTTGCGGGAAGCCGGCAGTGTCAGCGCGACGCCGTCCCGGCTGATCGTCATGCGCCCGAGCATCCGCACGTGGATCGAAGATTCCGCGGGCATTTCCACGCCGGCTACCACGGTCGCCTCCACGTCGGGCCGTTACGGTTGCAATCGACGGAGCCTATTTGCTTATCCATTATCCGAAATGTCTACATTTCGTTGGGCGGCAATTCAGCTGCACAACACGGCCAACCCAAAGGAAAAATCACCATGTGTCACCAAACCCTGATTGGCCGTTCGTTGTTGGCCGCCTTGCGCTATTCGTTGTTGTTTCTCTTGGGACTGGTCGGCCTCTTCGCCAATGCACAAGTGGCTGCTCAAGAACAGGCACTGACGCGGACTGCCCGTGATGCGGAGCTTAAGTGGGGGCCCTGCCCGCCGTTCTTGCCCAAAGGATGCGGCATCGCCGTTCTCCATGGTGACCCTGCAAGAGACAACTTCGACGTGTTCTTCAAAGTGCCCGCCAAGTCGTCCATTCCTCTCCATTGGCATACTTCGGCAGAGCGCATGGTGCTGGTAGCTGGTGAGCTTCATGTCACCTATGACGGTCAGAAGCCGGCCGTTCTCAAATCGGGGAGTTATGCGTACGGTCCCGCCAAACGACCACACAAGGGCTTCTGCGCAAGCGCCGTCCCATGTGTCCTCTTCATTGCCTTTGAATCGCCGTTGGATGCGGTGCCGGTCGAGAGCGTAAAGAAGTAGCGATAGTGCCGCCCGACCCGGCGCTCAAGCGGACCTCAATTCGCCGCCCTCGCGCACGCGACGCGAAACATCGCAGGACCAAACGGAGATAGGACATGGATACAGCCGCTGCCACCATCAGTCAAAACCACCAATCCGTCGGCCAGGCCGACCTCAAGGCGCTTAAGGCCCGCCAGCAGGTTGCTTGGTCGGCTGGCGATTATGCCGTCGTCGGCACCACATTGCAGATCGTCGGCGAGGAACTGTGCGAGGCCCTCGATGTCCGCTCGGGACAGAAGGTGCTCGATGTCGCTGCCGGCAACGGCAATGCTTCCCTCGCAGCCGCCCGTCGTTGGTGCGATGTGGTCGCCACCGACTACGTGCCCAAGCTGCTCGACAGCGCCCGCGAACGCGCCGCAGCCGAACGGCTCGACATCGAGTTCCGCGAGGCCGACGCGGAAGCGCTGCCGTTTCCGGACTGCAGCTTCGACGTGGTCGTCTCGACCTTCGGGGTGATGTTCACCGCCGACCAGGCCCGTGCCGCGGCCGAGATGGTTCGCGTCTGCAAGCACGGCGGCAAGATTGGACTTGCCAACTGGACGCCCGAGGGCTTCATCGGCCAGCTCTTCAAGACTATTGGCAAGCACGTCCCGCCGCCGCCTGGCGCCAAGTCGCCGGCGCTCTGGGGCACCCGGGCGCGGATCGCCGAGCTGTTCGAGTCGCCCGCGAGCTCGGTCAGGTCGGCGCAACGAAACTTCGTGTTTCGCTATCGAACGCCTGCGCATTGGCTGGAAGTCTTTAAGACCTACTACGGCCCGGTTCTCAAGACCTTCGCCGCGCTCGAACCCGCGGCGCAAGCGACGCTCCAGCGCGATCTCCTGGCGTTGATCGATCAGTTCAACCGCTCGGGGGACGGCTCCATGGTCGTGCCCAGCGAGTACCTCGAGATCGTGATCACGCGGCACTGATGGAGATACATTTATGAACAACGGAAAAGCTTACCAAGGCAGCTGCTTTTGCGGCGCGGTTCAGTTGACGGTCAGCGGCGAGCCGGCCGGAATGGGGTACTGCCACTGCGAGTCGTGCCGCAGCTGGGCGGCCGCGCCGATCAACGCCTTCACGCTATGGAAACCCGAGGCGGTCCAGATCACGCGCGGAGCGGACAACGTCGGCACTTACAGCAAGACGCCGCACAGCAATCGCAAGTGGTGCAAGACCTGCGGCGGCCACCTCTTCACCGAGCATCCCGGCCTGGGGCTCATCGATGTGTATGCGGCGACCATTCCGGACTTCCCGTACCAGGCCGGCGTCCATGTCAACTACCAGGAGACGAAGCTGCGCATCAAGGACGGCTTGCCGAAGCTGAAGGACATGCCGAAGGAAATGGGCGGCTCGGGCGTCAGCCTGGCGGAATAGCGCGACCGGCTCCTCATACCGCATGCTGGAACTACGGCCGACCTGCGAGCACTGCAACAAGGCCCTGCCGCCGGACTCGCTCGAAGCGCGCATTTGCACTTATGAGTGTACGTTCTGGCTCAACGTGCGTCGAAAGTGTCCTCGGCAACGTCTGCCCGAACTGCGGCGGCGGGTTCGTCCCGAGACCGATCAGGCCGTCGAAGAACTGGAAGGGTGACAACTTCCTCGGCAAGGACCCAGCGAGCACTAGGATCAAGCACCGCCCCGTCGATCCCGCGACTCATGCGAAGTTCTCGGCTCCTATCCGGAATATTCCGCCCGAGAGGAGATAGCGCACCCGTGCCCGAGACGACCAATCCTGTGTTGCTGCCGA
>JAKEHX010000327.1 GCA_022614795.1 Planctomycetaceae bacterium
AAGCTGTTGGCCTCGGCGAGCTCGCTCTTCAGCGCGTCGAGTTGAGCCTTCAGATTAGCCGTTTCCTCGGCCGTTGCTGCGGACCCTGATTGTGATTGCAGCTGCGCGATCGCATCCGCTCCGAGGGTCACATTCTGGCTGCATTGGTTCGGGTCTAGTTGCTGCTCCAGCTCGGCGATTCGCTGCTGGAGCCGCGAGCGCTCGGCATCCCACTCCTCAAATTGGTCGTCCGCGATCGGCCCGGCTGCGAGGTTCTGCTTCAGCTGGGCGTAGGGCACGGTGACGCAGCCCGTGGGAGAGACATCGCCGGCTTTGTTGAGCTGCTCAGCCAAACCAGCAAGCTCGCGGTCCTTCTCCGCCAGCCGCTGGCGCAGTTTGCGGCATTCTTCCTCCAGACGCGAGGTCTCATCCGTCGCCAGCCGCCTCGCCTCGTTGGCTCTCTTCAATTCTGTTTGCAACCCGTCTTTGCTGGGTAGCACCTGGGTCGCGTTCCCATTCCGGCCTTCCAGCTGTTCCAGAAGCGATGTCGTTTGTTCTTCAAGCAGAGCCCAGCGAACTGCAGCTGCTTCCTTCGATTGCTGGTGGGCGGCTTGCTGCGCATCGAGCTCGACCTGAAGCGTGCCGCACCGGGCCTCGCTGGTCTCCAACTGCTGGCGGAGGAAGGCGAGCTCCTCGTCAGCCGCCTTGAGCAGTTGCTCTAACTCGCTGTGCCGCTTCAAGCTTTGGTTGAGCCGCTCGTCGCCTCCGATTCGAAACGCCGCCAGCTTGCGCTCGGCCTCAGTCAGCCGCAGATCGGCAGTGGCCAGGTCGCGGGTCAGCTCCTCGCAGCGCCTCCGCGCTTCAATCAGTTGCTCTTGCTCTGACTGGAGGCGGCTAGCGCGTTCGACGCGCAACACTGCCAGACTGGCTTCCGCGTCGGCCAGGGCGACCTGAGTGCTGGCGAGTTCATCGCGCGACGCCTGGCCCTCTCGGCCAAGCTGCTCGGCACGGGCCGTTTCGCTCTGGATCCGGGCGTCGCTTTCCGATTGCAGCTGCGCCAGCCGCGCTACCGCTTCGGCCAATTGCGTCTCGGCATTCGCCAGCTGTTGGGCGCTTTCTTCAGCACGGCGCTCCGACTGGATGGCGCGAGAGCTTTCGACTTCCACGCGCGCCGCCAGTTCGGACAACTGCCGTTCCATGTCGGCTGACGACGACGATTGGCCCTGAATCTGCCGTTCGAGCGAGGCGCGCTGCTCTTGCCATTGCTGCTGCTCGGTCACCAGTCGAACATCCGCCGCCGTGAGTTGCTGACCGATCGCATCGCGTTCGCTCACGAGCGTTTCGAGCAGTCCGCGCACATGTGAGAGTTGCTCGTCGACCTGCTTGCAATGCTCGGTAACCCGCTCCGTCTGCTGCCGCAGCGATTCGCGTTCGCGTTGCCAGACGCTCGTTTGCTGCTCGATTTGGCCTTCGAGCGTTTGCTTTTCCAGCATCAGCTCTTCCGTCAGCTGCCGCAAATCCGATCCCTGCACAAGTTCAGTCTGCCTGGAAGCAGGCTCGCTGGCCGAAGGGGTCAACGGCGAATTCGCGCCGGTGAGCTTCGCAAGCGTCGTGTCCAGGCGCCGCTGCAACTCTTCCTTTTCAGCGGCGATCTTCCGCTGCTGATCGTAAGAGTTTTGCTCGCGGCTATCCAGTCGCAGGCTCAGTTGGTCGCGTTCGGCCGACGTATAGCCGAGCAGCTCGCGCAGCTGGGCGGCCTGCTGCTCCAGCCGCTGGCATTGCTCCGCCAGCCGATCGCGCTCTGCCTCGCGGGCCTGGAGCTTGCTGTAAAGCGACTCGGTCTTCTTCTGAAGCTGCTTTTCGAGTTGCGCGCGTTCGCGCGCAGCTTGCTCCAGACGGCCCTGCATCTCGGTTACTCGCTGCGACTCGGCGTGCAACTTCGATTCGATTTCCGACTCGCGGCTGCTCAGGCTGCGCCGTAGCTCGGCCAATTCCTGTTCGCTGGCCGCCAGCGACAGTTGCATGCGATCTTTTTCGAGCACAAGCGAATCGCGCTCGCTGTGAGCTTCGGACTCCATCGTCCGCATACGTTCCGTAAACTGCGCGCGCTGCTGGGCAAATTCGGCATCCGCTGCCGCTAGTTTCTCCGCCAACTCGCCGCGCTCGCGGGTCGATTGTTCCTCGAGCATCCGGAGCTGTTCGGCCAGCGCAGCGCGCTCTTCGGTCATTCGATCGATTTGCGCGTTGACCTCCCCCAATTGCTCGGCGGCTCGGCGCTGGAGATTGTGGAACTCGGCCCTTAGTTGTTCCGTTTCCTGAGCCGACTGCTGCGCCGACTCGTGCGCTGTGTCAGCGATCCAGGAATCGGCGGGCGATTGTTCCGGCAAGTCGGCGCTTTGAATCGTCCACTCCGCGGGAAGTTTCGGGCAATCGGCTACTTCCAGCTCGACCGATCCGATTTGCAATCGGTCGCCGGGCGCAAGTGGAGCATCGACGAATCGCCGGCCGTTCAGGCGTGTGCGTGGATCACGGCGGCGAACGATCGTGCCGCCGGCGCCACGGAGAATCCAGCAATGCAAAGGCCCAACGCCGGCAGCCGACAATCGCAGCGTGCATCCGCGTGCGGACCCGATCGTGCACTTGGGCGATCGAATGCGGAGTTCGCGGCCTTCGTGTTCGGCGCCGCGTACGTGCAACACCAGGTCGCCGGCAGGGGCTAGCAGGCGGCTGGCGCGGCGCGGATTGGGGAGCTTCGCGGTCATGTCAGGACCTTGGCAGGGGGTGGCGGGACTTTCCACGGAAATTCCCTTAAGGCATGTAGCTTGCTGCCAACTCCCGGTCAAAAGGCCACATCAAAAGGCGACGTGCAACCGGCCGGTAGCCATCTGGCCGGCAAATTCTGCCGCACCCCCGCAAAATCCGCTGCATCTGGGGGACGATTCTGCCGATTATCGGAAGGCGACAAATGCTGCCGGCTGTAACGCCTCTGCGGGTATCCGCAGACCGACGCCGCTCGGAAAGTGTCCCTGTCGCGAATTTACATCGCGGGTTGGTCGTTAGCGGCTGGCGCGGCGGGCTCAGGCTCTCGTCGTAAGCGATTGCGCCAGCTGGTTTTGCGCCAACCCGTGGAGGGTTTCACAACCTGCCTGGCCGGCCGGCGCAACTTCCGGCTATGGCCAGCTTGCGTACTATATTTCGGGTGCTTTACGGAGAAGTTTCCGCCAGCGGCCTGCTGGGCGTCTTTCCGTGCTGCACTCGAGGATCAGGCAACAAGAGGCAATCGACAATCGTTCGGCTCCCGGCTTGCCGCGCGCCGAACACCGAAGGTGGAGCACGATGGCACGCAAAGATTCAATGATGGCCCTCCGACAGATTCTCATTCGCCGTCGCGATGCGCTGCGGACTGCGCTCGCGGGCGATCTAAGTCTTCTCAAGGAGCTCCGCCAACAGAATAACGGCGATGTAATAGATGCCGCCCTCGACACGGCCCAGGACGAGATCAGCTCGCAGCTGGCCGAAGTCGAAAGCCGCGAGCTGACGCACATCGAGACCGCACTCGAGCGCATGCGGCACGGCAATTACGGCAAGTGCGAAGGCTGCGCACAGCCGATCCCGCTGGCCCGCCTGCAAGCGCTTCCTTACGCTACGATGTGCATCCAGTGCCAGCGCGAGGCCGAGAAGAGCGGCGACTTGCCCGCGGCCAACCTGAATCGCATTCTCGATCTGGGCGTGGCCGACAGCGAAGTTTCGGCGGGCGATCTGGAGATCGACGTCTCCTAGTGCATTCGGGCTGCGGACTAAACCATCTGGACGCTCCCTTCGGAAGGATCCGACTGCGATGAGCGGAACTCTAGGCCTCAGGCCCCTCTTGTTGCCACTGGCAGTTGCGTGCGTCCTCTGCACGGCTGTGGTGGCCGATGAACTGGCAGACGAGACGCCAGCGGCGCGCGAGACGATGTTCGCGGAGCTGGCCCGTGACGTCGCGGCCCTCGAACAGCACGGCAGCATTCTCAAACGAGTCGTGCGGCTGGTCAAACCGAGCGTGGCGCATATCGAGGCCAAGCGCGACGCGGAAGAAGGGACGCGCAGCCGCAACAGCTCGATCGACGAAGCGGGGTCGGGTGTGTTGATCGAACGGCGCGGAAAACACTACATCCTGACGAACCGGCACGTCGTCAAGTATTCGACGCTCGAGGGGATCGACGTCAGGCTGGCCGACGGCCGCGTGCTGCATCCCACGCAAGTCTGGTCGGACCGGGCGACCGACATTGCACTGCTCGCCGTCGAAGGAAGCAAGCTCGTCCCTGCCCGCCTGGGCGACGCTCAGAAGCTCGATATTGGCGATTTCGTGCTCGCCGTGGGAAGCCCGTTTGGCCTGAGCCACTCGGTCACTTATGGAATCATCAGCGCCAAGGGCCGCCGAGACCTGCAACTGGGCGATGACGGCGTGATCTATCAGGATTTCCTGCAAACTGATGCGGCCATCAACCCGGGCAACAGCGGCGGTCCACTACTCAACCTGCGCGGCGAAGTGGTCGGCATCAACACGGCCATCGCCAGCTCCAGCGGCGGTAGCGAAGGAATCGGCTTCACGATTCCGATCAACATGGTGATGCTGATCGCCGACCAACTGATCGAACATGGTACCGTGACGCGCGCCTATCTGGGCGTGCGGCTTGACTCAGCTTTTGGTCCGGAAGCAGCCGCGAAAATCGGCCTGACCCGTCCGGAAGGGGCGCGAGTCACCGGCATCACCAAGGGTTCGCCGGCCGAGGCGGCCCAGATTCAAATCGGCGATATCCTGCTCAACTATGGCGGCACGCGGATCGAGGACGACAACCATTTGATCAACCTCGTCAGCCTGACTCCGGTGGACAAGGAGGTCGAGCTCCGCGTCTTGCGGTCCGGCAAGCCACTGACGCTCAAGGTGCGCGTGGCAAACCGGACCGAGATGCCCGCGGAGTAGTCGTCGGCCGGGTTTCCGACTTGCCCATAGCCCGGCTGGATAGCAGAATCGACGTGCGTCCATGACCGGCAATGCCAGTGTCGGCGGCATGCTGGCCAACACGTCGCCATGGGAGAGGGCTCGCGTGGGCTTCGAAAACCGCGATTACATCCGCGAAGGGGACTACACCGGCACGCTGGCCGGCTGGGGGCTCGACTACATTTCGCCGGTCGTGAAGTGGCTGATCGTGGCGAATGTGATCGTCTGGCTGCTTCAGATTTTCCTCACGCGGCAGTACACCCTGGCTGACTGGCAGAAAGACCTCGACAGCATGCCGCGCGCGATGCGCCAGGCCTATGACACACACCAGCGCGAAGCAGCCAAATCAGGCGAGGAGGCTAAGGGTAATTCCACAACGACCGACGACTCGGCCGTCCAAAACAAGGAGTTGCCGCACGAGTTTTTTGAGCAGAAACGCGTCTCGATCGTCGAGGACTGGCTGGCGCTCGGCCCGCGGATGGTTGTTTACCGGGGCCAGGTGTGGAGGCTCGTGACTTATGCGTTCTGTCACGAGCGGACCTGGGTGATGCACATCCTCTTCAACATGCTGGCCCTGTTTTGGTTTGGGGTCACGCTGGAGACGATGTACGGCCAGCGGGAGTTTCTGCTGTTCTATCTGGCAGCCGCCGTGGTGTCGGGTATCGCCCATGTCGCTCTTGGCCTGTTGACCGGCAGCGGCGCGGCCGCAATCGGCGCATCAGGGGCGGTAATGGCCGTGCTCATGCTTTACGCGATCCACTATCCGCGCCACACCATCCGCATTTTCTGGTTCTTCCCGCTCGAAGTCCGCTGGATCGTGGTGCTGTACGTGATCTACGACCTGCACCCACTGCTGTTAGCCTTGGCGGGCGATGAACTCTATTCGAACGTCGCCCACGCGGCCCATCTGGGCGGGCTGGCGTTCGGGTTTGTCTATTGGAAGCTCGACCTCCAGCTCGAACGCTATTGGGACAAGTTGCCCAAGCTGTCGGGTGCTGGGACGCGACGGCGCCAGACGATCGCACCGATTCGCCGCTCGGCCGAGCAGCAGCAGGACCAGGACGTCGATGAAATCCTGCGCAAGATAGCCGATTCAGGCGAAGCATCGCTTACCGACCAGGAACGGCGCACACTCCAGCGGGCCGCTGAGCGGTACAAGCGCAAGCACTCCTAGGACGGATCCCTAATCCGTCCTCGAGTTTCCAAATTCATCGCACCGCTCACGCCGGATCGGGATACCGATAGACCAGCCCCTCGTAATTGCGCAATAGCAGGTCGTTGCCGTCGCGGCCGACGACATAGTTCGACTGGAGTGGAATCTTGCCGCCGCCGCCAGGGGCGTCGATCACGTAGGTCGGCACCGCATAGCCGGTCGTGTGGCCGCGCAGCCCCTCGATGATCTCCAGTCCCTTGCTGACGCTCGTGCGGAAGTGGGCCGAGCCGCTGATCGGGTCGCACTGGTAAATGTAGTACGGCCGGACCCGCATCATGAGCAGGCGATGGCACAGGTCTTTCATCACCTGCACGTCGTCATTGACCCCCTTGAGCAGCACCGTTTGCGAGCCGAGCGGAATGCCCGCATCAGCCAGGCGGCTGCACGCCACATTGGCCTCGGGCGTGCATTCATCCGGGTGCAGAAAATGCACGCTCATCCAGAGCGGGTGGTACTTGCGCAGAATCCGAATCAGCGCGGGCGTGATTCGCTGCGGCAGGACGGCGGGCATTTTGGTACCGATGCGGACGAACTCGATGTGCGGAATCGCCCGCAAATTGCCCAGAATCCAGTCGAGCTTGTCCTCGCCCAGAGCCAGTGGATCGCCGCCGCTGATCAAGACATCGCGCACCGCGGGCGTCTGTCGCAGGTATTCAAACGCCTTCTCCAGCCGCTGCTCGCTGGGCATGATCTCGCCGTGGCCGACGACGCGCGACCGCGTGCAATAGCGGCAGTAGGTCGAGCAGAAATCGAGAGCCAACAGCAGCACGCGGTCGGGATAGCGATGCACCAACCCCGGCGTGGGGCTGTGGCCATCCTCGCCCAGCGGGTCGTCGGCTTCGCCTGGCGTTCGCAGGAACTCGCCGGTCACCGGGATGACCGTCCGCCGCAGGGGCTGGGCCGGGTCGTCCCGGTCGAGCAGGCTCATGTAATAGGGGGTGATGCCGACCGGCAACATCGACTCCCCCTTCACCAAAGCTTCACGTTCGTCGTCCGAAAGGACTAGCATTCGCTCGATCTGGTCGAGCTTGCGAACGCGGTGCCGCGATTGCCAGCGCCAGTCGTTCCAGTCTTTGTCGCAAACGTCCCCGTAAAATGCCCGGCGGAAAGCGCGGGTCCGCGTGTTGACCGGCCGATTGCGCCGAGGCGCTGGAACCGGCCTCGGCGCAGCCGGCTCGACAGGCTGTTCCGCTTTCGGCGACGAAAAGACCGGCAAACTGTAAGAGGGGGAAGCCAGGTAGCGACTACCCGGAGGCTCATCCAATTCCACTGTGGCCGTATCCCCAACGGCCAAATCTCCAGTGGCGACCGACGATTGCTCGATTTCCGAGCTGTTCATGATGGGGAAATCCCCAGGAGCCAAGACGCGCAACCAACGCCCCGCCGGTCTCCTTGCCGGGAAGCGGGCGGCCGCCAACATAGCGGCCGGATGCGAGAGGCAGGTGCGAATACGCGGCCAGAAGCGGCCAGACGCGGGACGGCGACAACAACCACGAACCGGGCGTTCGTCGCCCGGTTGCCATACGGCACAATGCCCGGTGGTTGTCAGTTGGCCCGTCCATCCCTATTCCTCACGCAAAGTGCGCGAGCTTCATTCCGCGGAATTAAACG
>JAKEHX010000328.1 GCA_022614795.1 Planctomycetaceae bacterium
CGCGATTCGGCGGCGTGCATCGCAGTTTGTCGAAAAATCAGCGGAAATTGTGCAGCTAGCAGACTCCGAAATCGATGCGTAAGCCGTGCTGGGCGCATGGAGCGTGACGGTCCCATGTAGCGGCGTCGTCAGCAGCGCATAAACGAGATCGTCGTCATCAGCGTCCTCGGCGTTGAAATTCGTATCCACCGTGTCGCCGTGACTAACGCTTTCGGTTTGGTCGTGGGCGACCGGTGGCGAGTTGCCTTCTTCCTCCCCTTCGCCAGCCAGGGTATCCGAGACCGAATCGAGGTACGCTGGGCTCAGGATGGTCTCAAGGGACGCCAAGCCGGTGTCCGCGGCGGCGGGATCGTCCAAATACGTGGAGTCACGTCCGAGCGCGCTGGCCATGACCCAGCGAGACTCGAGTCCCTCAAAAAAGAGTTTGCGATTGCGGGTGGGGTTACGGCGGTGCGTAATGCGGGGTTTCATTTGGTCCTCGGCCAGAATTGGCCGCGAAAAGATGGCTCTGATCCCCCGTTCAGGCCGAATCGTAAGGACTTCGCTAGCGGAAATCAACTCCCTATCACCGAGGATTGTAACAACCTCAAGTCGGGGCTGTTTGCCTCAAACTGCTTGCCGTCCGCTCGCCTTGCTACTTCACCGGCAATAGCTGCATGGCGTCGATCACGACGTAGCCGTTGGTGCCCGTGTTGGTGATGACGATGGTGGCCTCGCGGTCGAATTTGTGCTGGCCGAGCGAGTGGAACAGCTTGTCAATTTTGGGAGTGGCCTTCTCGTCGAGCGTGGCCTTGGCTTCGCCGGTGGCGTGGCGGATCAGCACGGGGACGTTCGTCGCCCGGTTGGGATTGGCGGTGTAGGCAACGCGGACTTCATAAGTCCCCGGCTCCTTGAGTGTGAATTTGTAAGTCGCTGATAGCTCCCCCTTCCGCTCATTGTTGTCGTGCAGATACTGCGAGCCGACGTAGCCGCCGATCGAGGTGCTTTTGGACCACTCGCCCCGCTTTTCGGCCTGATCGTCGTCGAGCACCAGGCCCGGCAGTTTGGCCGGGTCGATGCCGGCGGTGGGCCTGGGGCCGGTCCAGGCGAGCACCTGCTTATCGGCCAGAAGCCGCTCGCGGAGGCGCGGGTAATCGACCGCCTGGACGCTCGTGCCGGCGTCGATCGCCAGCGCCGCGGCTGTCGCCGACGACTGCCCCAGCACCATGAACACCGGCTCCATCCGGATGCTGCCGTAGCTGATGTGCGTGGCCGCCATGCAGACGGGCACGAAGAGGTTCTGGCACTCGGCGGCCTTGGGGACGATCGAGCGGTACGAAATCGGGTACGGGGCAAAGCCGCCGACCTGCACGTCCCCTTCGTTGCGGACGTGGCCCTGGGCATCGACGTACCGCTGGACGTTGTGCGAGTCCATCGTATAGGCGGCCAGGCCGACCGAATCTTCGGCGACGGCCCGCCCCTGGCAGTTGTGCTGGGTCATCACGTAATCGCTGACCATCCGCCGGGCCTCGCGGACATAAAGCTGGTGCGGCCAGTTGTCGGTATCGAGAAACTCGTCCTTGGCCAGGCCCCACGTTTGAAAGTGCTCGCGAATCTTGGCCGGCACGCGGGGATGGTTGGCGAGCGTCCACATCAGGCCCTGCTGATAGCCGATGTGCTCGCGGATGATTCGCTCACGCGTGGCATAGTCCCCGTCGGGGTAGTCATAGTTCATGCCGATGTTGTCGGTCGAGAACGCGAAGTTATTGTTCGAGTCGGTCTTGCGATTGGGCATCAGCACGGGATTCCACGGCACGCGCAGGTCGCCCGCCTCGAAATTCCGCAGCAAAATCTCGTACTGCCGCTCTTCGTAACTAGCCGGCTTGGGCCATGGCCGGCGGTTGGCGGGCTTGTCGGTGGCGCACAGGCGGTAGTTATAGGCTTGCACGCGCTTATCCCCCGAACCATCGCCCGCCGAGCCGTCTGCTGCCGGCCGACCTGCCTCGACCCGCGGCAACAGGCCGCTGGCCGGATCGCCCGGCTTGACGTAGGGATCGACGGCCTTGATGAACTGGTGCTTGGTGGCATTTTTGACCTGCACCCCACTGAGCGTTTCGCCGTACTGGCTGTTGGCTTCGCGGCCCACCGTGTACGACACGCCGGCTTTGGCCATCAGGTCCCCCTCGTACGTCGCGTCGATGAACATCCGCCCGCGGAAAGTGCGGCCCGATTCCATGCGGATACTCACGATGCGGCCGCCCTGCTTCTCGACCCCCTTCGCCAGATCGAGCCGCTCGCCTTTCACCACGACGACGCCCGCCTCGGCGCACAGCTCCTCCAGCAGCCGCTCGGCGACGTGCGGCTCAAAGGTCCACATCGCATCTTCCTTGGCCGCCTCGCTGCCGCGGCCCGAGCGGTATTCCTCGGGCTTCTCGTGCTTCCAGCTTGCCGGATTATCGTAGTGCCGTTTGATCCGCTGGTAGAACTCGCGGCTGATGCCGCCGATGGCCCCTTTGTTGCCGATATCGGTTGCTCCCAGGCCGCCGCTGGTCAGCCCGCCGAGGTGCTTGCCGGGCTCGATGATTACGGCCGTCTTGCCCATCCGCCGCGCTTGTACGCCAGCCGCGACGCCGCCGCTCGTGCCGCCGTAGATCACAAGGTCATAGGTGGGCTCGTCGGCAGCAGCGATCTGCGGCCCGGCCGCAGGCACCAGCATGAGCAGCAAAACAAGATTGCGAAGATGGCGATGCATGGGCTTTTTCAAATGTTGGAAGGAGAGAAACCGCAGATCACGCAGATGACGCTGATTCGTAGCTGAAGTCACCAGACTTCAGGCAAAGGCCAACCGAAGTGGGAGGGCGAGGCTCCCGCCGAGCCGCCGGATCTATCCAAATGGGAGGGCGAGGCTCCTGCCGAGCCGCCGAGTCCTCGCAAAAATACGGCTCAGCAGGAGCTTCGCCCTCCCGGATCCCCGGCTTCCACCAAAGTAGGCACCCCAGTCCGCCCGGACCAGACGTGCCCCAAATATCCAGCGGCAATCTGCCAATTAGCGGTTTGTCGCCTTTCGCTCCGCGAACCAGCGCCCTTTCACGGAGTGAAAGGCGACACTAGGCGGCCAAGCATGCATACCGCGGAAAATTTGTTTCCCCGCGATTTCCGTCGCAACTCTTTATCTATCAATGCCTTGCGTCACAAAACGGCCCTATGCATTTATGCAAGTTATGCATCTTTATGCACAAAACGCCCGCCCGCTTGGCCCCTGACCCCTGGTTCCTGGTCCCTCACCCTGGCTCCCGACTCCTGACCCCCGACTCCCGGTTCCTGGCCCCTGACTACAAAGCCGCCAGTGTATAGATGCGCAAGCCAACTAGTTTATTTCGTCCACTTCCCGCTTTTTTCGTCTTGTGCCGCGAAGTGACATCGTCATTAGGCGACCGATCATTCCTCTCCTCGGCGCGGTCGCACCCGCTCCACCCTGCCACTATGATTTGGCTATGCAACTCGGCGACATAACTGACATTCGGGAGTTCGCTTGACGAAACCGACTTCGTAGTTCCACGGGCATAGCTGAAGGAGTCGCCCCCCTACCATATTCGACAGTCGAAATCTTTTGAGGTCGGCCGTACTTAGCTTTAACAACTCGCCGGTAATCGCAAAGCCAACTAGAGCCGACACAAAACTGATGGCTGGGATGATGCCGTCAGACGGCGGTTGCGTATCGCCAGCGTCGACGCAGCGAGCACAGCCAGCGTGCCCAAGCGGCATTGAATGAGCCGTTACGCGGAATTGATCGTGCTCGGTAGCGCCAACCAAAAGCGCTCGCGGCCAAGACGACTGGGCAATCCAGCGCGAGGGAATATCATCGACGCCAACCACATACACCGCTTCTGCACCAACGCAAATCCTTAGGTCATCACCCGTGAATCGCTCAATCCTAGGCGTTACGGGAGTGCTTGAGCGAAGCCAAGTCGCCAGCAGGTCGGCCTTTCGGCGGTCGATGTCAGCAGACGCGGCGATCATGTAGCGGTTCAAATCGGGAGGATCAATCACCTTTGGTTCAAAAACCACCCCGGCTGGTAGCGATACGCCGTTCGCGGCCAGTCCGTAACCTACTGCCGAACAAATCGCCCCCGCACTCACGAAGACCACAGGAAAGGGAAGGTGTCGTCCCAATTGCGTCGGATCGTCAAACGGCGACAGTGAATAATCCAGGAGCGAAAGGCATAGGGACCTCGGTTGAAGATCCCAGTGCGTATTCTCGCTCGCAATTCCAGGAAACTGTTCGGCGAACATCCGCAGGACTGCTTTGAACGTGCTGCTGGCTCCTAGGCAACTCGCGACCAGCGGCCCGAGCCCTCGATTGCCGGGTGGTGTGGTCGGCGGTTCATCGCCCGCATCACTCACTCCACCCCACCAGTTTCCAAAACTCAATTGAAGATGTGGCACGCACACTTTACGAGGCGGAGTCCCAATGGTAACGACCAAATTGGGCGTTTTCGAACGTCCGGGGAACCTTGTACCTTGAGCACCCCAAATTACCTGCGGGAGCGATTCGAGTGCAGTTGCCAAGCAACCGCCACCAAGCAGGGAATTCTCATCCAATAAGATCGGAACCTTCGCAGGAACATCAATCTCCACGGCAGGGCAGAAGCGGACGATTAGGTTTGCCGTGGAGGCGATTGCCTGTTGCCCGGCCTCGGTGCTCAGGAGACAAGGATCGCCCGTTATTCGGACTCGGTAGCGGAGGAAGTGGTCGATGAGATCGTCCGTTGGTGGGCGACAACGCCAGCGGACCATTTGTGCGAATGCGATGGTCCGAGAAAGCACCTCAGACGCAGCGAATGTGACCGGCATTGCAAACCATCCCTATTGCTCAAGTTGCAACCGTTGGAGCATCTCGGCTCTCGACACTTCGCGCCATTGGCCCGAGCCGAGGTATTCAGCCAAATAGCAGCCCGCAAGGCCTGACAGGCCTTCCCGGCAAAAGCACGGTACGACCAAAGAGAGGAAACCGACGGTTTCAATTGTGGGCCACCGGTCGTCAGTGCCCGAATGGAACGCCTGCCCGGGATGAGTGTGCACCTGCGCAAGCACTGAAAGGCGATTCTCGAAGAGCGATGAGTTCAACTTCAGAAGTTCCGAAATCGGTACTTCATAGCTCGTAGCTGATCCAGTGTGAGCAGGATGGTAAACGGCGGTCGCGCGGGCGACTGAACGGCCCACTGTTGGCTCGCCGCAGAGATAGACGACGCATTCATTCCCCAGCCCGCCGCAAAGGCGCATCGTCCTCTCCGCTTCCGTCCAGACCGCCCGCGTGATCACGACCGTTTCCATCGTTCCCTCCCTATCCGCCCCGCGGGGGCGTTCGGCGTTGAAGGATCAGGACGGCGTTTTCGGGCAGGTTCAAGTCCTCGATTTTGCGATCGAGTTCGAGCGGCTGATTTTGCCCCTCCAAAAACAACCCGTACTCATCGGGTTGAGTTGGCTGAACGCCGAACTCTGCAAGCGCTCGCTGGAAAACTGGCCGAAGCGGCTGATGCACGTTCGCTCGAAACTCCTTCGGCTGACCGTTGAAAACCACCCGAAGCTCGACAAATACCTCGCTGACGGTACCAGCACTCATTGGGGCACCCCTTTTCGTAAAAAAGGCGAAAAAAGTGGCGAATCCGGGGGTCGCCAAAGGTTACGGAACCGGATAAAGTTACATATCGAACTCGTAATGTGCCCGCGAACGACCGGGCCGCGCCTTGTTTACGTGTTCGATAACATTATTATTACGTAGTCGTAAACACGCCGTCAAGTGGGATCATGTCCAAGAACGAAGATTTTTCTCGACGTCTGCGAGAGACGCGCGAAAACCGCAAGATGAAGCAGTCCGATGTTGCTCGGCGTACCGGCCTACAACCATCGGCGATTTCACAGTTTGAAAATGCACAGCGCGAGCCTTCCCACGACAATCTGAAGAAGCTGGCTTCCGCGTTGGGCGTCTCGACGGATTACTTGCTGTACGGAACCACGTCGGTAGGCGTGGCGGGACCGCAACTTCGTGCCGTCGTTCGTTACGCCCAAAGCATGACGGGAGAGGATTTGGATATGCTTGAAAACTTCGCTGCTCTCTTGGCGAAGAAGGGCAAAAACAGGTTGGCCGAGGAAAACGGGAACCGATGAGGTGCTTTCTCAAATCCTGAAAAAAGGGTTGACTCTGCCAATTCGGATACCGTTTAATCGTGGAACGGGTGCTATGGCGGTCGTTCCAGAAATCTCAGGGGCAGCCTGCTTATTCTCTTCATGCTGCCAATCGAGCCAGGACGAATTGAACGCAATGCTGCGTGGGTGCCCCCTTCAAAACGACGGTGGCGCACTTGCCAGCAAGTAACAAGGAGCACGGAATGACCGACGAAGCCCCAACTCAAAATGATCAGATAGAGGAGCTATCGCAGAAAGTGCGCGCCTGGGTTGGTTCCGAGAGCGGTCGGAAGGTTATCGAACAAGTCGTCACAGAAGCGGTGAAGGCGCAACTGGAACTCATGAAAGCTCGGCGCATCGATCCACAATCGCTGAACAAACCAGTTAACTTGTAGCGAATGGCAATCGAGGAAAAATTTGAAGTTGTCCCATACGACGTCGCCACGCTAACGAGGTTCCTATCGAAGCTGTCGGGAGCTCCGGAACACGTCGTTGAGAC
>JAKEHX010000329.1 GCA_022614795.1 Planctomycetaceae bacterium
AACACGAGCCCTTCGTTGCCGAACCATTGCTGCACTTCGTGGCCGATGAGTTGAGCCAGCCACGCCGAATGAAGCATTGGCCGGCTGCCCGGATGGGCCGAGAAAGGATCCGCAGCCGGCAACGCCCGATGTTCGGCGATCCAGTGGCCGAAGTTGATATGGCCCCACAAGTCGGTGTGGTTCAGCCGATTGAAGCTCGTCAGTGCGAAAATCGCACACAGGGCGATCACGGCGTAGAGCGTCGCCTGCGACGTATTGGGAAAGTACGGTCCCGTGAGGTTGTCGCGGGTCACGCACTCGGGCAGCTGCTCAGCCTGCGCATTGATCATGGCGAATCGACCTCAACACGTAGCGGCGAAGCAGTGGCAGCGCTCGTGACAGCCGCACTGCGTCCCCTGAGCCACGCCTCATAAGGTTCCTGATTCCGCCACAAGGCCAGGGCCCGGGCCGCATGGGTATAGGGGCCATAGGCGGCTTCAAGGTCCTTTTGATCGAGCTCCAGCAGCGTTCTGGCCAGCCATTGCCCGGCCCGGACGATTGTCTCGCGCGGCGGCTGAACCGATTCGGGCGCGAGGGCGAGCCATTCGAGATGGTGCCCCGTCACCAGGATCTGATCGTAGATGTCGCCTCCCGCGCCTTTCGCCGGCGCGGAAGCTGCCGCTCCTTGCGGCCACTGCCGCGTCCAATAGCCGGCACTCGTTTGCGACTGCGTCAAAAGGTCGCTGACTTGCTTCATGTGAGCGAGCATCTTCTGCTTGGTGTCGGGCCGCAGGGCGCGGGCCTGTTCGTCGGCCCGCAGAAGCACGGCCAGTGCCTCCAATCGATGAAGCCCATTGCACGGACCCAGCCCCATGGCCGGGGTGATGGCCTCGTCCACGAGCTGGTTGACGGTGAGGCGGTCGCCAAACTTGTTCGTGAATTGCTTCTCGGGAAAGACGTAGCGGGCGTAGCTGATGATGGCCCATTCATATTCCAGCCGATCCAGATGCATGCGCCGCAGCGAATCGCTCAAGAGCTGCCCGACCGTCGCGTCGCCATCGCGCAGGTGCATCGGCGTGTCGAGCGAAGTACCCACTTCGGCCAGCGTCGCCAGGAGATCGTCGGCGTGGTAGCTCGACGTATCGTGGTTGGTGAGCGCGTCGTCGAAAGAGCGGACCGCCAGGCCGTCCTTGTCGCGATAAAAAAGCGGCGGCGTCTGTTCGCCCGCGAATTGCCGGAACACGCCATCGTCGAGCAGATAGTCCCGCATCTGCCGGCCTGTGGGGATCTGCGGATCGTGAAAATCGGCCGCGACGCCCCACAGCCGCAGCGCGTGGACGATGTTGTTTGTCTTGAGCGGCCTGGTCGGCGGCTTGACGCGGTCGAGCACGGCCGCCAGCTGCTGGTCGGTTGCTACTCGCGGCTCATCGTAGCGGGGGGCGATCGTCCAGGGCTCGCGGCGAGCCGGCTCGATCCGATCCGCCCCGGCCGAAACAAATGTCAGCCGATAGACGAGCAGGGCCGCAACCACAACCAGCGGCGGAAGAACGATGCGGCAGATTCGTTGGGACATGGCGGACACGGTCGGGTTCAGGTTTCAAGTTCCAGGTTTCAAGTTTCAGGTTCAGTTTCCAGCAGTTGCATATGCCAAGTGACCAATGACAAATGACCAACGTGAAACTTGAAACCTGGAACCTGAAACGTGCCCTACATCAACCCAAACTTCTTCATTTTGTTGTACAGCGTGACCCGGCTGATCCCGAGTTCCGCGGCGGTTTCCTTGCGGCGGTGGTTGTTCCGCTGAAGGCAGTCCTCGATGATCCGCCGCTCCAGCACATCCACGCGGGCTTCGAGCGAAGTCTGGGGCAAACGAGCGCTAGCGGTCGCCGTGGCGCCTGCGATTGCCGGTTCATATGCATGCGGAGCGTGAATGGCGGCGCTGTGGAACGGACTCGGGTGATTGGCGTGCGGCAGCCCGTGCATGGGCAGCACGGGCCGCATGGCGTGCGGCTGCGTGGGCAGCGAACCGACGCGCACCCGCGGGCCGGTGCCCGCCGCCAGTTGGGCATCGATGGGCCGGTCTTCATGTGCGGTATGGGCCGCCTGGTCGTGCATGGCCGCATCCGGCGACATGTGCCCCGCGCCCACCGCGGCCCGAATCGAGCTGGGCAGATCGCCCACCGTCAGCACGCCTCGATGGCAATAAAGCACCGCCCGACGCACGACGTTCTCCATCTCGCGAATGTTGCCCGGCCAGTGATACGCCCGCAGCGTTTCTAGAAAGGCCGGCTCGATCGAGCGGAGCTGGATGCCGTGCGTGCGGCTGTGTTCCAAGGCGAATTTGCGGACGAGATACTCGATGTCCCACGGCCGGTGCCGCAGGGCGAGCAGCCGGAAGTTGAGAATATTGAGCCGGTAGTACAGGTCGGTGCGAAAGCTGCCGGCCCGCACCAGCTCTTCCAGGTTGTAGTTCGAGGCGACGATCAGGCGGGCCTGCGAGTACTGTGTCTCGTTCGATCCGACCGGCTCGTACTCGCCGGTCTCGATCACCCGCAATAGCTTGGCCTGCTGTTCCGGCGGGAGCACGTCGATTTCGTCCAGGAGCAGCGTCCCGCGGCCGGCTGCGGCGAACTTGCCTTCGCGGTCGCGATCGGCCCCCGTGAACGCCCCCTTCACATAGCCGAAAAGCTCGCTCTCGATCAGGTCGGGCGGCAACGCTCCGCACGCCACCGTGCAGAGCCGATCGTCGCGGCGGTCCGACAGCTCGTGGATCAGCTTGGCCAGAAAGGTCTTGCCGCACCCCGTCTCGCCGATCAACAGGACGGTCACGTTGTGGCGGGCCGCCACCTTGATCTCGTCCATCATGTCGAACATTTCGGGCGTGAACGTGACCAGCGAACGGCTGCGGCCGTGCAGCTCCTTGTGCGGCATCTCGTTCCAGAAGCCGGCCAGCTCGGCATCGAGGTCCTGCGGATCGCTGAGCAGGCGGCGGAGGCGGCCGTAGTCGAGCGGAAACTCGAGGCAATCATCGACGGTCTTCTCGGCCAGCTTTCGCAGCCGCGGCGGGCATTCGGCCGTCATCAGGCCGTACATCGGTGCGCTCTCGATCGCCTCGTCCAGCTCCGCGATAAAGCGGGCCGGCGAATAGCCGTTCAGCGTGGTCCGGTCGAGATGCACCAGCACCGCGCCGATGGGCTGCGACTTGAGCCGCTCGGGCAAGTTATCGAGCGTCTCGCAGGGAACGATCGGGTGTTTGTCCTCGAGCTGATTGCCCAGTTCAAACAACAAGTCTTGATCGCGGGTGAAAACAAGGATGCCGGGATTCATGCTGCCACACTCACGCTCTGTCGCGAAAGGAAGGCCCGGCGAGGCTCGCCACATGTCGAGCATCCGCCGAGGGCCACAAATCTCACGCTAGTCGGCGCAGGAAACTGAACTAGCGCCAAACTGGCTTAGCGCGGTGAAATCCAAGTGAAACGCGGCCGGTTAAGGCGAGTTTGCCGCCGGCGCTGGTTGTGCGGATGCTAGCGTGCATTGGACAAGCTTATCTCGCGAAGCTTTGCCGCCTGGCGAAACGCTGCCTTCTTTGCCGGCCGTATGGGTGATGCCTCGCAAACTGGAAACTCCAGCCGGCACACCCGATGCTGAATATCGGGGTCGCACGCGGCGGACGAATTGTGCTTCCTTTCCGCCGGGCGATCATTCGCAATAAACCAAGCTGGGACGGAGCCACCCGACGATGAATGCCATTCTGCTCACCGTAATCGCCTTGACCGGTGGTGGCGACGCGATTGCCTATGGCGACGACGCCGGCTACAGCGATTCGTGCGATGAGGGCGGCTGCCAGGGGCATTGTCTCCACGGCCACCACGGACATCACAAGCACTGCGACTGGCTCGGCCCCATGCCCCAAAGCTGCTATAACCCGTCGTTCGGCTGCTACGCCAGCACCCGGTTCATGCACCGCTATCCCGCGTTCCACGGCTATTACTACCGCAGCGCCTATAACTATCGCCACTACTTCGACTATCCCTGGCACGCCGGCCTGCACGAGCCGACGTCGCACTTCTCGTACAATACGCCAAGCGCCGCGGCGGGCGAGCCCATCGTGCCGCCGCCCCCCGCGCCCGAACCGGCTGCCGAAGCTCCGCGGCCGATCCGCTCGGCCCGGGTGAGCGATTCACTCCAGCCCACGCCCGCCCGGCCGCGCACCCTGCGGCGGTAACCGAGCCTGCAAAACACCATCCGTAGATCCCATCCGTGTGAATCGGGCGCTGGCTTCGGCTAGCGCCCGATTTTTTATTGCGCCCGCGAATTCCGCCCGACATAACCGTGCTCCACGAACCACTGCCAGGCATCGCGGAGCGTCTCGTCGAGCGGCCGAATCCGGTAGCCCAATTCGGCCTGTGCCCGGGCGCTGGAAAAACAATGCGACTGGCGGCTCATGGCCAGGGCAGCCGAATTGGCGGCCCCTTCCGCTCCCGTCAAGAGTGTCCGGATGTCGCACACCGGCGCGGCGATGGCGCGGAAGATCGGCCCCATCGGCAGGCGCGGCCCGCGCTTGCCGGCCAGGGCCGCGATCGCTCGCCACGCTTCCCAATAGCTGAGATTGTGGCCGGCCAGGATGTAGCGGCGGCCGGATTGCCCCATTTGGGCCGCGGCGACCGTGGCGGCGGCGACATCTCGCACATCGCAGAAGCTCGCGCTTCCCACAGGCGCAATAAGGCTCCTGCGAGTGACTTCGAGCAGCATCTTGCCTGACGATGGCTTCCAGTCCCACGGACCGAACATCGTGGCCGGATTGACGATCACCGCGGAAAGTCCTCGGCCGACCTCGTCCAGCACGACCTGCTCGGCCTCGCGCTTGGTCGTGACATAGGGGACGGGCAAACTTCCCGCCAGCGCCGAATCTTCATCGGCGGGACTGTCCAGCCGCCCCAGGCCCAGCGCATTCACCGTCGAAACGTGCACCAGCCTGGCCCCGGCCTCGCGGGCCGCGACCGCGATATTCCGCGTTCCCTCGACATTGATCGCCCGGTGCACGTCGGCCTCGCGCCAGCCGATCTGCACGTGCCCGGCTGCGTGGATGGCTGCCTCGATTCCCTGGCACGCCCGCCTGGCCGCCTCCGGATCGCGGACATCGCCGGCCGTTGTTTCCACATCCAAGCCGGCCAGGGGGCGCGGATCAGCGGTGGGCCGCGCCAGCACGCGCACGGCGTGCCCCGCGGCCAGCAATTGCCGCACGATGTTGTTGCCCAGAAGGCCGGTAGCGCCGGTGACGAGTAGTTTCATGCGCTGCCGATACGTGAAAAACGAGTGTTAAGTACCCAAGTACTGCGTACTCAGTACTCAGAGGTTGTGAATGAATCCCGTAGCGGAACTCGCCAGAGTTCCGAATCCGCAGAAAAACCTGAAGTCTGGCGACTTCAGCTACGAAA
>JAKEHX010000330.1 GCA_022614795.1 Planctomycetaceae bacterium
GCACCACACTTCCGGGCGGGCGGCGAGGGCCTGAGCTTGCTCGACGACAAACGGGGAGTTCATGAAAAACAGGGCCTGCTGCGGGACCGTGGTCCTCGGGCGGCGGGGCGTGCTCGAATCGGGGCTGGCAATGTCGAACACCCGGAACAAATTGGGCAAATCCTGCCGGTCGATGAAGCCATAAACGGCTCGCCGCGGCGGGTACGGCGACTTGGTCAGCTCGACCGGGCGGCCATGCATCCGCGTGTCGAGGCGGCCAGCCAAAGCGAGCAGCGAGTCGCGGACCGCCTCCAGCTCCAGGCGGCGGCGATTGGCCCGCCACAACAGGCGGTTCTCGGGATCGACCGCGCGGCACTCGAGCCGATCGAAGCTCGCCTGCTGATACGTCGCCGAGGACATGATCGCACGGTGGAGGTCCTTGAGCGACCAATCGTTTTCGAGCAGCTCGTCGGCGAGCCAGTCGAGCAGCTCCGGATGGCTCGGCGGCGCGCAGCGGACGCCAAAATCGCTGGGCGTGAGCACCAGCGGCTCGCCGAAGTGGTGCATCCACAGGCGATTGACGATGACGCGGCGGGCCAGCGGGTTGTCCGGGGCGACGATCTTCTGGGCCAATTCCAAGCGGCCGCTGCCGCTGGCGAAAGGCGCCCGCTCGGACTCGGACATGATCAAGAGAAACTGCCGCGGCACTTGCTTGCCGGGCCGCGCCGGGTTGCCGCGGATGAAGACGCGCGGATCGGTCGGCTGCGGGTTATCGACGAGCGACATGGCCCGCGGCGGGGCCAGCGGCGAGGTCGCCTGGAATGATTCGACTTTCTTCTGCAACTCGGTGTATTTGTTGCGGTCGGCCCGGTTAAGATATTGCCGGACGTCGCTGCGGTCGATGTCTGTAGGGGAATCCTTGCCGAGCAGAAAATCGGCCAGCTGCCGCGTTTCGGGCGGCAGTTTCGCCAGCGCCTCGCTATTGGCCCCGGCCGCTTTCCACTGGTCGAAAGCATCGGTCAGGAGCTTGCCGTAGATGCGGGCCACATCGAGCCGGGTGGCTGGCACATCCGCGGCCAAGGCGGCTTTCACCAGCGGATTGAGCTGGCCGGGATCGCAGCCGGCGGTCTTTTCCTGAAATTTCGCGAGCACCGGCGCGGCCCGCTCTGGAAAATTCTCGCTGGGCAGCTTGATCAGCTCGCTCCACGGAGAGAGCACGGGGTGATCGGCCTGGGCGTGCTCGTCGAGATAGCGCTGCCACCGCTGGATCATTCGCGGCCGCAGGTCTTTGGGGTCGAGCGAGAGGAACGGCAGCTTGGCCAAGAGCGTGCTTTGCGTGCCGGCGGCGACGCGGGCCAGGTAATCGGCAGACTGGCGGCGGGTCTGTTCGAGAAACTCGACGTGCTTCTCGGCCGCGAAGGCGTCTGCCTCTCCGCGCAGCTTGCCCAGCTCCTCTTCGAATTTGCGGAATTCTTCGGAATCTTCGCGCGGCCCCAAGAGCGGCAGCTCCCCGGGGGGCGACGCGCTCGCAAAGACGCCATACAGCGAGTAGTAATCCTCGGTCGGAATCGCGTCGTACTTGTGATCGTGGCAGCGGGCACAAGCCACCGTCAGGCCCAAGAGGCCGCGGGTCGTGGCGTCGATCTGATCGTCGATGTCGTCCTGGGTGTTGTTGAACTTGCGGCCGGTTGTGAGGAACCCCAAGGCGGCGAGAGACGATTTGTCTTCGCCGATCGGCAGGCGGTCGGCGGCCAACTGCTCGGTCACGAACTGGTCGTACGGCAAATCGGCGTTAAGCGCGCGGATGACGTAGTCGCGGTAGGTATAGGCATAAGGAAAGCGCCGCTCCTGGGCGAAGGCGTAGCCCTTGGTGTCGGCATAGCGGGCTACGTCGAGCCAATGCCGGCCCCAGCGCTCGCCATAATGAGGCGACGACAGCAGGCGGTCGATCAGCCGCTCGTAGGCATCGGGAGCCGAATCGGCGGCAAAAGC
The DNA here is from genome assembly GCA_022614795.1 of Planctomycetaceae bacterium. GTDB lineage: Bacteria > Planctomycetota > Planctomycetia > Pirellulales > Pirellulaceae > CAYLLN01. Next base: position 1,972 of record JAKEHX010000330.1, read on the forward strand.
TTCCACATCCTCGGGCGTCGGCGGCAGGCCGACGAGGTCGTAGGTCGCGCGGCGAATCAGCGTGCGGCGGTCGGCGGCGGGAGAAGGGCTCAGGCCGGCGGCCTCGAGGCGCGAGGCAATGAAGGCGTCGATTCCATTTAGGATGACCCGCTGCTGCGGGTGCCCCGATTTAGGATTTATGATTTGCGGCAGAGGCGGACGAGTCACCGGTTGATAGGCCCAGTGGGTGGCGCGGTGGTCGGGAACGCGGTCGGCGGCCAAGAGTGTAGTAAAATCGGCGTAGCTTTCGGCGGGCCAAGGGAGTCCTTGGCGGATCCAGTCGGTCAGGATCGCGATTTGTTCGGCAGGCAGCCTGCCATCGGGCGGCATATGAATGTCGCCCGTGTGATTGATCGCTTTTACGAGCAGGCTCCGGTCGGGCTCACGGGGAACCACTGCCCGCTCGCCGCTATCGCCCCCTTCCAGCGCGGCCTGACGCGAATCCAGCCGCAAGCCGGACTCGGCCTTTTTCGGCCCGTGGCAGTCGAGGCACGAGGCGGCCAGGATCGGACGAACCTTGTCCTCGAAGAATTTCTCCTGTTCGGGCGTGATGACGGGCGCGGCCGGAGTCCGCGGCTCCGCGGCCAAGGCGATGCCCGAGGCGAAAGAAAAAACTAGCGCGCATAAGAGGCGAGCGGGCATGCACTTCTCAGGCGGGAGGACCGGGTTACGTTCGGCCTTTGGCTCAGGTTACGTTCGGCCTTTGGCTCAGGTTACGTGTGGCCTTCGGCTCAGTTACATGCGGCCTTCGGCCAGGCGGGAGACGCCGCAAGCGTCCGACTTCAGTAGAAATCATCGCCCGCGGTCTGGCAACCCAAAATCAGCCGCGACTTGACCGTGATTCAACCGGCGGCAAAGCCAGGCCAATTCCTCAGGACGAATGACGAAATGCAAATGACGAATGAATGACGAAGGTCGAAGGACGAGGGGCACTTCTGCTACGATGCAGCATTCGGGCTAGACTCGTCACTTGACATTCTGACCTTGATTCGTCATTTGACTTTCGACATTCGACATTTGGTCCATCCGTGTCCTCCCCCAAGCACATCCTGGTCGTCGAAGACGAGCGGCATCTGGCCGTGGGGATCAAGTTCAATTTGGAGGCCGAAGGCTATCGTGTGACCGCCGTCGGCGACGGGCCCGCCGCACTCCGCGAGCTTGAGGAGACCGACGACGAGATCGACCTCGTGATCCTCGACATCATGCTCCCCGGTATGAGCGGCTATACGGTCTGCGAGGCGCTTCGCGAGCGCGGCAACGATGTGCCGATCCTCATTCTCTCGGCCCGCACGCTCTCGGAAGACCGCACGCGGGGTTTCAACGTCGGCGCCAATCAATATCTCTCCAAGCCGTTCGACCTCGACGAGCTATTGAGCCGGGTGAACAACCTGCTCACGCACTACACGCGGCGGCACCAGTCGCCGCGTCCGGCGCCCACCAAGCTCGCCGCGTATGAATTCGGCACTGCCAAGATCGACTTTTCGCAGTATGCCCTGACCGTCGCCGGCAAGCCGGTGCAGCTTACCAAGCGCGAGTGGGAGCTGCTCGCGTTTTTCGTGGAGAACGAGGGGCGGCTGGTTACGCGCCAGGAAATTCTCGAGCAGGTCTGGCAGATGCCCGGGCACATCAACACCCGGGCGCCCGACCAGTTCATTGTGCGGCTGCGAAAGATATTTGAGGAGGACCCGACCAATCCGCGGCACTTCCTGACGATCCGCGATTTGGGCTACCGGTTTATCTCGCGGCCGGATGAGCCGGAGGCAGCGTGACGGGCAGCCGAGCGTGCCTGCTACAGGCAGGCTGGAAGCCTGCCCACTTGCACTGCTAGCACCCCGGTGAATCTACGTTTGTCGAATGGCCCGGGCCGGGTACACTCCGCGCTGTCGAGTACGCCAAACGGCACACGGAGTGTGCCTACTACAGTGCGGGAGTCAGCATTTTGCCAGTCGCACGTTGGACGTTCGCCCCTTGCCTCGCCTTCGGCTTGCTGCTGGCCGGATGCGGACTGAACAAGTCGCGGCTGGCGACCGAACAGCTCGTCGTCTCGGACGCGGTGGACCGGGCCGTGGCGGAGATCGATTTCACGCCGCTCTCGGGACGCAAGGTCTATTTCGATACCAAGTACCTCGATGGCGTGAAGCTCTCGCCGGCCGGGAACATCGAATACGTCGTCAGCTCGCTCCGGCAGCAGATGGCGGCTTACGACCTGCGGCTGCAGGAGAAGCCGGAGCAGGCGGAATTCATCGTCGAGGCCCGGGTGGGAGTGATGGCCAATGACGGACACGAGGTGACGTACGGCATTCCAGGGAGCGCGGCGATGACGACGGCGTCGGTCTTTCTGACGTCGCCCGTGGCGGCTCCAGCGATGCCCGAGCTGTCGCTGGGACGGCGGAACCATCAGCAGGGAACGGCCAAGATCGGCCTGTTCGCATACGACCGCCAGACCCGCGAGCCGGTCTGGCAATCGGGGCTGGCCAAGGGAGCCAGCCGGGCCCGCGACCTGTGGCTGTTTGGCCTGGGTCCGTTCGAGAACCGTGGACCGGTGCGGCGGACGGCCGGCAGGAGCGGCAAGAACAAGCAGGAGATCGGCGTTTCGAACCACGCTTCCGATCCGCTCGATTCGTATGCGGGCTCGGTTGTGTTCGAGCGGGCCGTGAAGCGCGACGCCCCGCAGCCTGAAAGCGACTCGCCCGTGCAGCCGGCCGCTCACCACGATCCAGCCGCCAGCGAACTAGCCCCCAGCGAGCCGGCGAAGCTCGATCATCAGAACGTCCCGCTAAAACCGGCGGCAGGTGCCCCGTGAATCAGTCCGTGCAACCACGACAGCCCCTTGGCGAGCGGCCGCGGATTTTGATCACGCGGCTGTCGGCGATCGGCGACTGCGTGCAGACGCTGCCGGTGGCAACGGCCCTCCGCGAGCATTTCCCGCGGGCGATGATTGCCTGGGCGGTCGAGTCGGCCGCGGCGCCGCTGGTGGCGGCCAACCGGGCAGTCGATCGCGTGGTGGTGGTGCCCAAACGAATGCTCGCGTCGCCGGCCGCGATGTGGCGCGTGCGGCGCGACCTCGCCCCGCTGGCGATCGAGATCGCTATCGATCCGCAAGGTCTCAGCAAAAGCTCGGCGATCGGCTGGCTCTCGGGAGCGCGGCGGCGAATCGGGTTTGCCAGTCCACAGGGGCGCGAGATCAGCCCCTGGCTCAATAACCAGCAGGTCCAGCCGCGGGCGGCGCACATGGTCGATCGGTATCTGGAGCTGCTCGCTCCGCTGGGGATCAAGCCAGCGGCGCCGCGCTTCGGCATCGAGATCGATCCGCAGGCCGAGCGGGCCATCGCGCCGTTTGTCGCGCGGCGCGAACTGGCCGACGGTTTTGCGGTGATCAATCCGGGCGCGGGCTGGGATTCGAAGCGCTGGCCGCTAGCGCGGTTTGCTGCGGTGGCCCAGTGGCTCGGCCAGCAGCACGGTCTGGTCTCGGTGGTCGTGTGGGGAGGCGAGCGCGAGCGGGCCGCGGCTTGCGACGTGGTTGCGGGCGCGGCCGGCCACGCCATGCTCGCCCCGCCGACGTCGCTCCTGGAATTGGCGGCCCTGGTCCAGCAGGCCCGGCTGATGGTGGCAAGCGACACGGGGCCACTTCACCTGGCGGCCGCAATTGGAACGCCGTGCGTGGGGATCTTTGGCTCGACGCGGCGGGAAGCGTGCGGGCCATATGGCGCCGGCAACATCGCCGTTCAAGAGGCCTTCGACGGCGCATCGGGGCGCAAGTTGCCGGGGGCGGATAATTGGGCGATGCGGCGGGTCCGCGTGGAGATAGTGACGGAGGCGTGCGCCGGCATTCTGCGGCCAGCGGCCTCGCGAATGCCAGCTGTTGTCGCTGGATAGCCGGACAGAGTTCCGGCGCCGCCCCGCAGCAGAGAGTCCTACTCCACGACGATCTTGCCCTTCATTGGTCCGTGAAACTCGCAGTGATAGAGGAACGTGCCGGCATTGTTGCAGTTTATGATGGCTTCCTGACCCATTTTGACTGTGCCAGTGTTGAACGATTTCTTGAGGTTTGTCTGGTCATCGGCCGTCGCCGTGTGGGTTCCGCCTTCACCGACCCATTTCACCTGGTCGCCCACTTTTACCTTCACTTCCGCCGGTTCGAACGTGTTGTTGCCCTTCATCTTGACAGTGTGGACGGTCGCTCGAACTTCCTGGCCGCTACTGTCATCGACGCCACTCGACACCGCCAGCAAAACTGCCGCCGCAGAAGCGAGTGCCAATACCAGAACTGTCCGCATGGTCGATCTCCTAAGCACTAGTGGAACTGAACATAAACGATCCTCGGGCACGTCCCGAAGTTCGCCGCACCCTTAGGAATCTGTGCCAGCACCCTAATCAAGGGCTTTGCTCGCTCCCCAGTTGCCGGCCCTTGGAGAGCAGCCCCTCGATATCCATGTACGGCTCATCGCCGACGTCCTGCCACTGAACGATGCCATTCGCATCGACAAGGAAAGTGCCATGCAGGGCCCGGCCATCGAAACAGCCATGCCGCATGAACACATCCATAGTCGGGTCACACAGCAAGAGGAAAGGGATCGACCGCACCGCCTCATCGTCCGCCAGGGCCTGCTTCATCGCGTCAGGGGTATCCGGACAGACGGCCACAACCTTCAGCCTCATCCGGCCAAGGGCGCTGCGCTGGCTCGCCAAGGCGTCGAGCTGCCGGCGGCAATGGGAACACGCCAGTCCTCGGTTAAAAACCAGCAGGTGGCGCTGACCGTCCAGGTCGGCGAGGCGGTGGACCCGCCCCTGTGCGTCCGGCAACGACCAGTTCGGCGCCTGCGTGCCCGGCATGATCAGACCCAGCGATTGCTTCGGGTCGCAACGAGATGCCTGCTTGGACTGACCCACGATCTTGACCGCCATCATCATCCCGTGATCCTCATGTTCGAGGTTATGGCAGTGGAGCACCGTTTTCCCCGCGAAGTCATCGAACCGCATGCGCACGCACTTGCGCGCATCGACTGGGGCTCCGTCTCCGTTGATCAGGATCGTGTCCTTCCAGAGGCGTGACATGACCTGGCCGCTCGCGTCCTTCGTGACGACCATGAACGGGTTGACGTGGATGTGGAACGGGTGTTTGTCGCTCTCCGCGATCAGGGTCCACTCCTCAGCCGTGCCGAGCCGGGGGCACACACCTTCGCGGGAGGGATCGAACGGTTGACCATTGATCGTGGGACCGGGGATACCCACCGCGAATTCCAGCTTAAACGGCGAGCGATTGAACAGCTCCGAGTCTTTGATTTCCGGCGGTGCGTACTTGCCGATGACACCCTTCTTCGGGAGCCCCATCGTCACAGGCGCCCCGCTTACGCGCACGCGGGCGAACGGGACCTGGCCCAAGGGGACTCGCCGGAATGCGCCGGCGTCGCTTGCCGCCACTTTCCGAAAGGCCTGCTCACGACTCACGGTCTTGTTGGCCAAGACGTAATCCCCGACCTTGGCCGGCGCCTGAACCAGGAAGTCCGACCGGTAACCGGGGTAGAGGAGTACATTCTTGGTCTGGTTGATCTCGTATAGCGGGATGCCGTCCGCCGCGATCTCGTGCAAGTCCCACGGCTCTTGGCCCGCCGCATTGACGACGTTCAGGTTAAGTTCTGATTCGATGCCGCCGTGAATGCAGCGCCACCGCTGTACCTCGCCCGGCCTCATCTCGATCAGGGGAGCATAAGTGCCGTTGATCAGCGTCACGCGGGGGGCGTCGGGTGGGTTGCTTTGATAAACGTCCTTTTCCGTCACCTCGCCGATCATCGTCCCGGGATTGATCGAGTACTTGAGTTGCTGGAAGACAAGGATCTTTTCGCGTCCGTCTTTCATGGCTTCCTTGATCTCGACCACGTCATCGAGACTCGGGGCGCTCCCCGGGGCGCTCCCCGGATCCACGATGAGCGCTCCGGCCATTCCGCTCGAAAGCTGGAGGGCGGTCGAACCGTGCCGGTGGGCGTGGAACCAATGCGTGCCCGGTAGGTGGCCGGCAGGGATCTCGAAGCACAGGCCGATGCC
>JAKEHX010000331.1 GCA_022614795.1 Planctomycetaceae bacterium
CTTTCGTAGCTGAAGTCGCCAGACTTCAGGTTTTTCCGCGGATTCGGAACTCTGGCGAGTTCCGCTACGGGATTCATTCACAACCTCTGAGTACTGAGTACTGAGTACTTGGTACTCTATTACTTGATTCTTCCCCAGAGTCGTTCTTACGAGGCGCACAATCATGACCCAACTTGACGGCAAAGTCGCCCTGATCACCGGCGCGGGACGCGGCATTGGCCGGGCGATCGCGCTGGCTTTCGCGCGCGAAGGAGCGGCCCTGGTGCTGACGGCCCGCTCGCGGGAAGAGCTGGCGGCCGTGGCGGAAGAGGCTGCGGAAACGAGCGAAGCCAAAACGATCGTCCATCCGGCCGATGTCACGAGCGAGCGGGAAGTGGCCGAGCTGTTTGCCCGCGCGGCGAGCGAGTTCGGACGCCTTGATTTGCTCGTCAACAATGCCGGAGCGTTCGACGGCGGGCCGCTTGATGAGTTGTCAGCGGATGCCTGGGACCGCGTGATCAACACCAACCTTCGCGGCCCGTTCCTGTGCACGCGGGCCGCCCTGCGGATGATGAAGCCGGCCCGTAGCGGGCGGATCATCAACATCGGCTCGATCGCCGCGCAGCGCTCGCGGCCCAGTGCGGCGGCTTACACGGCCAGCAAGCACGGCCTGTGGGGACTGACGCAGGCCACGGCCCTGGAGGGGCGGGAATATGGCGTCACTTGCGGCGCGCTGCATCCGGGCAACGTCGCGGTCGAGCGCCGCCAGTCCAGCGGCAAGACCGAGGACGACGAGCCGATGATGTCGCCCGACGACGTGGCCCGCGTGGCCGTGCTGATGGCGACGCTGCCGCCGCACGTCGAAATGCTCGAAGCGATCGTCCTGCCCAACCGGCAGATGTACGTGGGCCGGGGTTAGGACCGGGCGAAGAATTACTTCCGCTTTCACGCGGGAACAATGACCAAGCACCAATGACCAATGACCAAACAAATTCAAAGCACCAACGACCAATGTTCCAAACCGGCTCTGGAGCCCGTTGCGGTCATTGGAACATTGAGAATTGGTGCTTGTTTGGTCATTGGTGTTTGTGATTTGGTGCTTGGTGCTTGCGGTTTGGTGGTTCGCTGCATGCTAGTCCGCACGCGCCGTCTTGACCGTCGTCGGTGCGGCGCCAAGGAGCGGCTGGGCACTGGCCTGCTGCTGTTTCGACAGCCGCCGCAGATAGAGCGCCTGGATCATCGCGTTGGCCGTCATGAAAAAGGCGACTTCCAGCGGCGCCCAGGTCGGCGTCAGGGCGGTGATGAAGGCCACCACGCACAGGAACGCCGCCACCATGTAGTACATGCCGGCTTCGGTCGCGTGGGCCAGGAAACAGGCCGCCGCGACGATCGCCCAGAGGGGATAGACGATCAGGATGTAGGGCGAATCGGCCGGCACGGCGAGCAGCACGACGGCGAGGACCAGCGCCATGCCGAGCAGGTTGCCCACGCGCATCGTGACGAAGTGCCGCCGCTGCCAGGCCGGCAGGTCGCGCAGCGTGTGACTGCTGAAAGCGATGATCAGCGGCAACAGCGTAAAGACCATCGCCGCGGTGGTCAGCACCATCGCCAGCGAATAGTACGGCTTGTCGCGGAAGATGAAGTAGGCGATCAGATGGACGACCAGCGGCACCGGCGAAAACGCGAGCATCTGATTGGCAAAGCCGCGAAACCGCACATCGAAGCTGTGATGGCTGATCGAGCGGGCGACCTGGTCCAGCACGGTGAGCGAGTGGGCGGTGATCGGTTCGTCGTGCAGATACGCCCGCAGATCGTGGGCCAGGTCCGCGGCGGTGGCATAGCGCCGCCGAGGCTGTTTTTCGAGGCACTTGAGGCAGATCGTTTCCAGGTCGCGGGGCGTTTTGGGTTGCAAGGACCGGGGCGGCACGGGGTCGTGCTCGCGGACCTGGTCGATCGTCTCCAGCATCGACGCACCCTTGAACGGCGGGCGGCCGGTCAGGAGTTCATACAGAATCACGCCCAGGGCATAGACGTCGGTGGCCGGGCCGACCTGGTCGGTGCGGCCTGCCGCCTGCTCGGGCGACATATAGCTCGGCGAGCCGAGGATCGTCCCTGTCTGCGTGTGGGCCTGATTCGCTGCGGCCCGCTTCGCCAGCCCGAAATCGGCGATCTTCGGCGTGCCGTCGGGAAGCAGAAGCACATTGGCCGGCTTGAGGTCGCGATGGATGATTCCTTTTTCATGGGCGTGGTGCACCGCGCGGGACAGCGCGAGGACCAGCTCGGCGGCTTGCCGCGGAGCGACCGGAGTCCCGTTGAGGTGTTCGGCGAGGCTGCCGCCGGCGATGTATTCCAACGCCAAAAACGGGCAGCCGTTCTGCTCGCCGATTTCGAAGATTTGCAGGATGCTGGGATGCTGCAACTGGGCGACCGCTTCGGCCTCGGCGCGAAAACGGGCCAGGTCGTGCGGGCTGGCATTCACGCCCGCCAGGATCATCTTCAGCGCCACCAGCCGGTTCAGCCCCAGTTGCCGGGCCTTGTAAACGACCCCCATGCCGCCATGGCCGATGACTTCCAGGATTTCGTAACCGGCGACGTGCGGCAGCGCGGTGGCGGGCGGCGTCGCTTCTCCCTCGGCGAGCGTCGGCATTTCGAACACCGCCGCCAGACGTTGACGGCGACCGATGCGGGCCGCCAGCTCCGGCCACAGCGCGGGATCGTCGGGACACAGCTCTTCCGGCGAAGGCGCGCGGCCGAGCTGGCGCTGCGCGTCCCACTCGGCCAAAAGGTCGAGCACGCGGTCCGCTTGTTCCACGCCGCCCTTTTGCTGCACGTCGCCCTTTTGTTCCACGTCGCCTTGCATGACGGCCAGATTCATCAGGTCAGTCCCTCCGTCAGCGAGAGCACCTCGGCCAGCTCCTCGGTGGCCGCGATCCACAAGTAACTCACCTTGCGAGGATGCAGCGCCAGCAGCCTCGCGATTTCGGACTGGGGCAAACCCAGGTAGTAATGCATTTCGAAGACAGACCGCTGGGCGTCGGGCAGTTGCCCGACGCGGTTGTGGAACTCGGTCCACAGGGCCAGCTTCGCCGCGTCGTACGTTTGTCCGCTCGCGGACTCGCCCGCCGCAGTCAAGCGCATGCTGCCGGTGCCGAGCAACGTTTCGCGCTGCTCGATCCGGCGGCGGCGATCGGCCATGTCCAGGAGCACCTGCCGAATCTTATGCGCGGCGAGGCGAAAAAAGTCCTCCACGGTCGGCGGATCGGCCTTGTCGAGCGCTTGAATCAATCGCAGCCAAGTCTCGTGCACGACGCTGTCGACGTCGTGGCGGGCTTGGAGGCTGGGGAACGAACCGTAAAGGATGCGGGCTGCCAATCGCCGCAGCCGACCGCAGGCCAGCTCCAGGAATTGCCGGCGAGCCGCTTTGTCCCCCTCGCGCAGGCGGTCCAGAAGCGACTGAAGTTCGACGGTGGCCGGCTGGCTCATGGCCCATTGCGGCGAGCGCAAATCCTTGACAGCATGGGAGTTAGGAAGTGAGCGATCGATTTATGGAAAAGCGCATGTCTCGACTGCGATCCGCACCTGCTGAGCTTAGTAGCCAGGGAGTACGGTCGCAAGCGCAGCCAGCCGGAAACAGAGCGCAGCCCGCTGCTAGAAACACAGCGCAGCCCGCTGCTAGAAACACAGCGCAGCCCGCTGCTAGAAACACAGCGCAGCCCGCTGCTAGAAACACAGCGC
>JAKEHX010000332.1 GCA_022614795.1 Planctomycetaceae bacterium
AAACGGGGGTCCACTTCATTGACACGTTCAGATTCCTGGGGGGCGAGATCGAGGAGGCGTCGGCCGTGCTGCGACGACTGAACGATGCGATCGCCGGCGAGGATGCAGGCCTGTTGACATTCCGTTTTCAGAGCGGCGCGCTGGCCATCTGGGACGCCAACCGCTGCAATGAATCGACAGCCGCCGACCCGCGCTACACGTTCGGCGAGTTTCTGGTCGAAGGCAGTGGCGGAACGATCAGGCTCTATGACGACGGCCGACTGACCATCCAGCCGCGGGGCGGTGCGGAGCGCGATCACCCGTACCGGCACCAGCGGCGCGGATTCGGCGGCGACTGCGTGCTGGCGGCGCAGCGACACTTCATCGACTGCCTGAATTCGGGAAGGCCGTTTGAAACTAGCGGCGAGGACTACCTCCGCAACCTAGCGATCGTCGAGGCCGTGTACGAGTCGGCTCAGACCGGGCGCAGCGTGCATTTGGAAACGACGGCGCGCCGCGGCGCGCGCGCCCCCAGCAAGCGACGGATCGTCGATCTCTCGCTGCCCATCGACGAGCGCCTGCCGGGGGCCAGCGTCGCCAGCTTCAAGACGCTGGAGCGCGACGGCTGGAACGCGACGAACATTACGCTGTATTCGCACTGCGGCACGCACATGGATGCCCAGAAGCACTTTGTGCCAGGCGGCGATCCGCTCGAACGGCTGCCGCTGGACGCATGCTGCGGGAAGGCTCGCGTGCTCGATCTCACGCCCACCGAACCCCGCGAACTGATCAGCGTCGAGCGATTGGCGCCGTGGGCCGATCGGATCGGACCGGGCGATCGTCTGCTGCTGCGGACCGACTGGCACCGCCGGTTTGGCACTCCTGAATATCGCAATGCACTTCCGCGGATTTCGCCGGAACTCGCGTCGTGGCTGGTCCAGCGGCAGGTCGCTTTGATCGGGGTCGAGCCGCCCTCGGTGGCCGATGTGAACAGTCTCGAGGAGCTGACAGTCGTGCATCGCATCCTGCTCGGCGGGGGAGTCGTGATTGTCGAAGGACTGGCGTATCTCGACAAACTCACGTGCGAGGTGGTCGAATTCATCGCCTTGCCGCTGCGCATCGTCGGGGGGGACGGTTGTCCCGTGCGGGCGATTGTCATGGAAGGCGGCTAGTGCGCCCTGAATTGTGGCTCTGGCGGAAGATAGCTTTGGCCCGAAAGTTATGCGGGGCGGCCAGGCGGGTAATTGATGCCGCGAGATTCTCCGCGTCGGCCAGAAGATCGCCGGATGCCGCCCGCCCCAGGAGTGCAACCCTGGGGGCGGGACGGCCGGGCTGCTACCGGTCGTCGTCTTGAATCGTGCCCCAGCCGTACGCGCTAGCGATTTGCGCGTTGCTGCTGGCATTGCTCAGGAGGACGTAGAAGGACTCGTCCCACTCCTTCCTCTTGTCACCTTTGATCGTCACGGAGATGGTCTTGGTAGTATCGCCGGCAGCGAACGTCAGGCTTCCTGAGGTGGCCACGTAGTCCTCGCCCGCCTTCGCCGAGCTGTCGACAGTGGCGTAATTGACGGTCACTGTCTGGTCGGAGGCGGCCGCGAGCGTCACGGTGAAGGTCATCACCTTCGTGCCGCGGGCGCCCTCCCTGAGGCTCACGCTATTGATGCTGAGGCGCGGCTCGTCGTCCTGAATGGTCCCGTAGCCAGTGGCGCTAGCGATGAACGCGCCGGGCGCGCCAGTCAGGTTGACGTAGAAGGACTCGTCGTATTCGGAGAGCCTGTCGCCGTTGACCAGCACTGGGATGTTCTGGCTCGTCTGCCCGGCGGCGAAAGTCACCGACCCGGTAGCGGCCTGGTAGTCGCCGCCAGCGACTGTGGCGCTGCCGTTGGCCGTGGAATAGGTCACGGTCACGGGGGCGTCGTACGGGGCCGAGAGGGTGAGGGGGAAGTTCATGGTCTTCGTGCCCTCATGCCCCTCCACGACGGTCGCGCTTCCAATGGAGACGCGCGGCTCGTCGTCGAGAATCGTCCCGATCCCCTGGCCGGATGCGATCGTCGCGTGATCGGAGCTGGTGAGGTTGACGCTGAAATACTCGCTGTCCTCGAAGTAGGAGTAGTAGCCGTAGTAGTAATCGTAGTAGTACTGCACCGACTGCTCGGCAACGCGGTCGCCGCTGATCAGGACCTTGACGGTCTGACTGGTCTGGCCCGCGGGAATGAGAACTGTGCCGCTGGTGGCCTCAAAATCGCTGCCGGCCGCAGCGGTGCCATTGCCTGTGCTGTAGCCAACACGTACGTCCTCGTCGTGGACGGCCGACAGCGTCACGGTGAAAGTGAATTCCTTCGTGCCTTCGTTTCCCTCCAGACCGCTCGTGCTGTTGATGCTGACGGTTGGCTCGTCGTCCACGATGACGCCGGTCGCCTGGCTGTAGCTCAGGTGCGCGCTGTTCGAGCCGATCAGATTGACGAAGAACGATTCGCTGTATTCCGCGTCGCGATCGCCCTGGATCAGGACGGTGATATTCTCGGTCGTATCCTGCGGGGCAAACGTGACGGTGCCGCTACCAGCCGTGTAATCGACGCCGGCGGTCGCGGCCGAACCGTACCAGGAGTAGTAGTCGGCGGTGGCAAAATCGACCGTCACGGCAGCGTCGTAGGCGGCCGAAAGAGTCACAGCGAAGTTCATGGCCGTCGTGCCGCTGTTCCCCTCGGTCGCGGTAACGTAACTGGTAATGCTGACGTAAGGTTCGTCGTCGTAGATGGTGCCCCATCCGACTGCGTCGGCGATGAACGCGCCCGACGGATCGGTCAGGCTGACGCCGAAGGACTCGTAGTATTCGGCCAGCCGGTCGCCGTTGATCTTTACGGTGATAGGTTTGGTTGTTTCGCCCGGCCCGAAAGTGACGATTCCCGACGCGGCCTGAAAGTCGTCACTCGTGGCGCCGCTGATCACCGTGTCATAGTGCACGGTGATGGTTTGCGTGGAAGGGGCGGAGAGGGTCACGTTGAACGTGGCGTCCTTCGTGCCGATGTTCCCCTCAGTGACCGCCGCCGCATCGCTGATTCGCAGCGACGGGGCAGTCAGCGCGGGCCAGTCGCCGTCGTTGATCAGCACCGAGACATCGCCGGACGACGAGCTGGCTGCGGCGACATCCGCCCGGCCGTCGCCGTTGAAGTCGCCGACCGCAACTGCCGTTGGCGACGTGCCGGCGGCATAGGTCAGCCCCAACGTCAGGGCCCCGGTGCCCAGGCCCAGCGCCGCGGAGACGGAGTTGGCCCAAGGATCCGCCGTTACCAGGTCCAGCTTGCCATCGCGATTGAAGTCGGCGGCGGCGATCGAAACCGGATCGATGTATTGCCGCACCACGGGGCGGAACGTGCCGTTTCCCAGGCCCGGAAGAATGTCCACCGTCTGGCCGGCCGTGGCCAGGTCGAGGATTCCGTCATTAGTAAAGTCGCCGATGGTCAGCGCCCGCGGATACCAGCCGGTCGCGTAGGTGGCCACCGGGCCCAAAGTGCCCGTAGCGGTGGTCAAGAGCACGCTCGCCAGGCCGTAATCGGAATTGAGCGTGACGAAGTCGCCGCGGCCGTCGCCATTCAGGTCGGTGACGTTGGCGGCCGCGTGCGTGCCGTAGCCGAGGAAAGTCGTCGCCGGAGCGGCGAAGTCGCCAACGCCGTTGCCCAAAAGCACATTGGCGTAGCCGACAAGGGGGCCAGGAGAGTAGTAGGTGCCGCCGTAGTAGCCGTAGTAGTAACTGCCGGGGAGCTGGACGTTCGACGTCACGGCCAGATCGAGGTTTCCATCGGCATTGATGTCGCCGACAGCCACCGAGACCGGATTCGAACCAACGTTGATATTCGTGGGCGCATCGAACGTGCCATTGCCATTGCCCAGCAGGACGCTGACGTCGCCGCTATTGGCCGTGGCCAGGTCGAGCATGCCGTCTTCGTTGAAGTCGCCCACGGCGAGCGATACCGGCCCGCTGCCGGTCGGGGAATTCACGGCAGACTGAAACGTGCCGTCGGCGTTGCCCAGCAGCACGCTGACGTCGCTGCTGCCGACGTTGGCTACGGCGATGTCCAGGAACAGGTCGCTGTTGAAGTGACCGGTGGCAATCGCCTGCGGGTTGTTGCCTGCCAGGTAGCTCACCGCGGGATCAAACGCGAGCAGGCGGCGGTCTTCGAGGGGCTCGAGGAAGAGCCGCCGGGCATGGAGGGCGTCTCGGCGGGATTTGCTCGCCTTGCTGCGGGAGGAGGCGTGCTTGCGGGTGCCGAACAAGGAGCTGAGCCACATGGTTTTATCCTGGAGAAAGGTGTGTGCTGGAAAGTTAAACGCCAATCGGCCGCCGAACCCGACAGGGATCCTTTGGTTAACAGGCCCTTGGCTATCTGGACGGTTCCGCTCGAATTACAATCCGATGGGTCTTGGATTTGATCAGGGGCAGGGAGTGTACAACCGTGTCGCCAGAAGGGTCGGTCACAGGGCACCTGGGAAAGCTGAAAGCCGGCGATCAATCGGCGGCCCGGCTGCTGTGGCAGCGTTATTTCCGGCAGTTGGTGCGGCTGGCCCGGCGGAAGCTGCCCTTTCATGCCCGCCGCGCTGCCGACGAAGAGGACGTGGCCCTGGCCGCCTTTGCCAAGTTTTGCCAAGGGGCCGAGGAGGGGCGGCTGCCCAAGGTTCGTAACCGGGAAGACGTCTGGAAAGTCCTGGTCACGTTGACGGTCCGCATGGCCATCGACCAGGTCCGCGGCGAGGGCCGCCAGAAACGGGGAGGTGCCGCCCCGGGCAAACTTCCGCCCGCCGCTGGCCCGGCCCGGGACGCCAATCCGGAACACGTCGCCAGTCGCCAGGCGACCCCCGAATTCGTCGCCCAAGTGGCCGAAGAATGCAACCGGCTGCTCGGCGCCCTGGGCGACGAGGAGCTGAAGGCGATCGCCGTCTGGAAGACCGAGGGCTACACCAACGAGGATATCGCTTCGGAATTGGGCTATGTCCTGCGAACGGTGGAGCGGAAGGTCCAGGCAATTCGCCGGCACTGGTCCGAGGACGACCCGGCCGGTGGCGCTAAGACGCGTGGCAGGCGCTGAACACCGTTGGCGGCACGGCGATTCATAGCGAAACCACATGACCATGTCTCCGGGCTGGCTGGAGCTTTCGGCGGCGCCGTGCCGCTCGTAGGTCAGGCCGGGCCTACAGCTTGCGCGCGGCGCCGGATGGACTGTACGTCTGAGGTAGATACAGCGTAAACGTGCTCCCGCGTCCCGGATTGGAGGCCACACGGATCTCGCCGCCCAAGAGCCGCGACAGCTCATGGCTGATCGCCAACCCGAGCCCTGCGCCGCCAGAATTGCCACTCGCGGAGCCGTCAATCTGTTGGAAGGCCTCGAAGATGATTTGCTGCTTTTCGGGAGAGATGCCGATGCCGGTGTCGGCCACTTCAAATGCCAAAACGTGGGCCGCTCGATTGAGGTCCTTGTGATCGGTGCTCCAGCCGCTCATCACGGAATGAACATTCAGGCTCACAGCGCCATGTTGAGTGAACTTGAACGCGCTAAAGAGCAGGTTCTTGATGATCTGCTCGAGCCGCTTGGGGTCGGTCAGCATCGACTCGGGCAGATTCTCGCTGAACTTGACCGAGAACTCGACGTTCTTCGCTTCCGCAACCTGGCGGAACGTCCGCTCGACGAAGTGGCGGAAGTCGTCCAGGCGCAGCTCGCCCAAATCGACCTCGAGGGTGCCGGATTCGATCTTCGACAGGTCGAGAATGTCGTTGAGGAAGTTCAGGAGGTCGCCGCCCGAAGAGTGGATGGTCTTGGCAAATTCCGTCTGCTGGGGTGTGAGATTGCCATCAGGATTCTTCGACAGCTGGTCGGAAAGGATCAAGAGATTGTTGAGGGGCGTGCGGAGTTCGTGCGACATGTTCTCCAGGAATGCCGCCTTGTACTTGGAATTGAGGGCGATCTGGCGAATCTTCTCTTCCAGCTCCTGGCGGGCCTGTTCCGCGTCGGTGCGGGCCTTCGTTTCAGCTTGCAGCCGAGTTTGCGCCAACTTCTCGGCCCTAATTGCCCGGACCGCCTGCGAGGTGCTGACTGCTATTCCCAGCACCAGCGCAACGACCACAACGATGGCGGTGGCGACCGTCAGGTTGACCACGGCTAGCAGCACCACGAAGCTCACGACGGCAGCCGTGGCCAACGCCGCCTTGTTCCGCCGGGCAAACTTCCGCAGGCGGTATCCAACCGACGGCGGGCACGCCAGCACCGGCTCATCGGCCAGATAATGCAGCACGTCGGCTGCGAAGCCGTTGGCCGTCTCGTAGCGCCGGCTGCGGTCCTTTTCGAGGGCCTTCATCACGATCCAGTCCAGCTCGCCGCGCACCAGCCGCGCCAGCTTCGCCGGCTCGGTGTGCCGGTGGGCGGCAATGCTGGGCGCGCTCTCGGCAGTGCTGATCCGGTTGCTGGGCCTTGGCGGTTCGTCTTCGCGGATGATCCGGCGAATCTCGTCGAAAGCCGCCCGCTTGAGCTGCTCCTTGTTGACGGGGGTCGATCCAGTGAGCAGCTCGTAAAGGAGCACGCCGAGCGAGTAAATGTCGCTCCTTGTGTCGATGTCCGTGCCACTCAATTCAGCCTGCTCGGGGCTCATGTAGAGCGGCGTGCCGATCATCTGGGCGAAGTTGGTAAACAGCGTCTTGTCGGTGAGCTGTTGTCCCATCGCCTTGGCGATGCCGAAGTCGATCACTTTCACAACTGGCCGTCCGTCCTGGCGCGTCACCAGGACGTTCGTCGGCTTGATGTCGCGATGGATGATCCCCAAAAAGCTCCAATCGCTCGCGGACGGGCAGATTGTTTTCGTCGCAATATGTCGTGATCGGAGTGCCGCGGACTAGCTCCATCACGAAATAGGGCCGGCCCCACTCCGTCGCCCCCGCGTCGAGAACACGGGCGATGTTCGGATGATCCATCACTGCCAGCGCCTGCCGCTCCGCTTCGAAACGGGCGATGACCTGGCTGCTGTCCATGCCGGGCTTGATCACCTTGAGGGCGACGCGGCGGCGGACCGGCTCAAGCTGCTCGGCCATATAGACCACGCCAAAGCCACCTTCGCCGATTTGCTGGAGGAGCTTGTAGGGGCCGATTTGCCTGCCGAGGCGCTCGAAAACAACGTTGGCCGTCGGCGCCGGATCAGCCGGCGATTCCAGAAAACTCTCGGCATCGTGGTGAGCCCGGAGCAAACGCTCGACGCGGGCACGCAGGTTGCCGTCGGCCGCACAAGCCTGGTCGATATAGCTGGCGCGGGCTTCCCCGGCCGGAATCGCAAGGGCCTCGGCAAAAATCTGCTCGACGGTGGGGATAATGGTCATAGTTGCGCCCTCATCGAAAGAGAGCTACCGATAGTGCGAGAGTTGTCAGCGAAATGCGTCACGGCGGCGCGAAGTTTCTGCAAATAGTCGCCTTGCGCTCCGCGAATTAGCGCCCCCAGCGCGGAGCGAAAGGCGACATTCAGCCATCCTGGCCGTCTTCTAGCGCCGCATAGAGGAAGGCCTTGGCATACGCCCAATGCCGGTCGGCCGTAGCCCGCGAAATGCCGAGGGCTTCGGCCGCCTCCTGGTGACTCATTCCGGCAAAATAGCGGAGCTTGACGAGGTCGGCCTTGACGGGCGATTCGGCGGCCAAGGCGTCGATCGCCTCGTGAACGGCGAGGATTTCCGCCGGCCGGTCGTCGGGCGGGTCGCAGTCGTCGAGGCTGATCCGCTGCCGCTTTCCACCTCGCCGGGGGCCTGCCTTCTGCCTGGCCCGCTCGACCAGAATCCGCCGCATCGCCTCGGCCGCGGCCCCGAAGAAATGGCCGCGGGAGTTGAAGGCACGGGCTGGGGAGTCGGAGGTCGGAAGTCGAAGGTCGGAGGTCGGAACGCCTTCTTCCGACCTCTGACCTCCGACCTCTGGCCTCCCGTCGCCGACTCCCGGCTTGACCAGGCGCAAATACGCCTCATGCACTAGCGCCGTCGCTTGAAGCGTCTGCCCCGGATTCTCATGGGCCAGCTTTGCCGCAGCCAGGTTGCGCAGCTCGGTATATACCAGCGGCAGCAAGAGCTCTGCTGCTGCCGGATCGCCCGATTCGATTTGCGACAAGATGCGAGTAACTTGGGACATGCTAAGCAATCAGCTCGCCACTATTCGGCGCTGCTCTCCTTCACGATCTGGCGATAAACTTCCCGCGCGTGCTCGTAGGCTTGGCGCGCTTCGTCCTGTTCGGCGGCCGCATAGAATTGCTGCTTCTCCGACCAGCAGCGATCGACGCCGCGGAGACACCACTCGGCACTTCTGCGCGAGGCGCGGATGGGCTGGCCTCCGACCAGCACAAAGATCGGATTGGTGTGGGTATTGGGGTACAGCCGGACCGCCACCCAACTGCTCCGCTCGATCGGCACGTCCAGCGAAACTTCCTGGAGCGATCCGTCCGCGACAATTTCCTGCTGGGCGACGGGGTAGGCATTGACGACCGCTTCGACCGCCGCGCGCTTGCCATCCAGGCGTGCGGCGACCTTCACGGTCAAGCGAATCTTGGCCGGGGCGTCCAAGGCCAGCTCGCTGCCGCCCATACCCACGCGGACCGATCGTTTCGCTCCGCCCAAACTCGCCGCGGCAAACTCCATCAAGTGGCTGGTGCCGTCGCTGACGTAGCTGCGGCCCTCCTTGATCCCCTCGCACCAGTCCTCGTAATTCAGCATGCCGCTGGTCTTTACATAGACGCGGCCCATGCCGACCCGCTGCCCCGAGATGCACGGGAAATCGGTCTCGCCGCTGGCCCGCACGCGGAACCCGCAGTTGAGCGTGTGATACCACATGTTGAGTTCCTGCTGGCGATTGGTGTCCATCGTCGAGATGAAATCGATCGCCGGCACCGGCTTGCCTTCGGGGCCGGGCACTTCGTGCGTGATATCGACGATGTACTCGTTTGCCCCGATGCCGTTGTATTGCGGAATCGCGTAGTTTGGCAGCCCGCCGGGGCCGTCCGGCGCGTCGAGGCGCTCCTGCGATCGGCCCAGTCCCGAACCGGAATGGGCCGGCCCCGTGATCGACCCCTGCTTTTTCGCCCAGCGGAGCGTATTGAGGCCCAGCGTCGGCCAGTGCGTGTTGGAGTCGCCGCCCGGATAGTTCCGCTCCTTCAGCCGCAACAGGCACAGGTGCCCGGTGCGGTGCGAGCCAAAGCCGGACACTTCGATGTCGTACCGCAAGATGTACGGATAGCGCGAGACTTCGTCGTCTTTGCCGGTGAAGAATTGCAACTGGTAATCGAAACACGGCCCCCAGGTCAGATTGCAGCCGACCTTCAAATCCTCGCCCAGGCAGTGGCGGATCATGTCCTGGGCGTGGACGCCCTGCGTGGGGTTCGAATAGTGGGCGCAGCCGGCGGCGTGAATGTGATGGTCGCCCGAAATCCAGCCAAGTTGCGCCGGATCGACCCACCGCTCGACCTGATAGGCCAGCGTCGCCGGCCCGTCGCCTACGGTCAACATCTTGGTCGCGGGAATCGATTCAGGTCCGCGGCTGCACGTGACGGTGTACGTCCCCGCGGGCAGCTTCAGCTTCTCGCCGTCGCTGCGATAGATCTGCGGGTGAAACGCGAAGTCCGGCGCCAGTCGCTTGGCTTGCGACGGATAAACGCGACTTTGCTTGTCGCGGATCACAAATGCCGCCGTCGTCGGCATTCCCGATTCGTTTTGCACGCGAAAGGTGACTTCGTGCGACGCGGCCGCTTCGAAGGCGATTTCCAGCGGTTTGCTGCGAATGACCACTTCGGGCTCGCCCCGGGGCGCCGCATCAGTCCGCCGCTGCGGATTGCCGCCGCGGACGACGTATTCCATCGAGAGCTGAGCCTCCCGCTTGCCGGCATCGCGGCTGTAAAGCTGCACAATCCTGTATTCCAGCGCCAGGCCGCTCAGCTTGGGCAGGAGCGGCTGCTGATCGAACATCGCGAGGTCGAGCCAACGGCTGGGCACATCGTCGACCGGCGAGCCCGCCAGGCGCAGCGCATTGGGACTGGCCGCTCGCAATTCCCCGGTCAAGCCCGTGGGGTTATGCACTTTCACGAGGAACTGTGTCCAGCCTCGCTCGATCAGCTTCTTCTCAGCCGGGCCAGCCGCGGCGGTAATCGCCTTGTCGGAGGCGAGGTCCACGCCGACGAGACAATGCGGATCGAGCACCTTCTGGACAGCAGCCGTCGCGGCGGCCGCGTCGGTTTCTTTCGCCGCCGCCTCAAGCGCCGCGCGATCCGCCGCGCCGAGCGGCACTCCGAGATAGTCAAGCGCCTCGGTAACCCGCTTCACTTGCGCCATCAACGGCTGGAGTTCCACCTCTTTCACCATCGGCAGCGCCGCTACTTCCGCGGCCTGACTGACGGGAGCGACACACAAGAGCAACACGGCAACCAGTTTGGTGAGGCAGCGCATCGGACGTCCTCCCGTTTTGCAAATTGGGCGGCGAGAAACTCGGCTTGAACCGGCCGCGTCGGCCATGCATCGTAAATCCTGCCTTGGGCGATAGCTAGGGACTGCGCCAGCGCCCACGACCTTGGACTTTGGACCTCGGACTTTGGACCTTGGACTTCAAGGCCCCGCCGGCCACACGCTGATCGTTTTGTCTCCACCTCCCGCCGCAAGCGTCTTTCCGTCCGCCGACACGGCGAGGCAGAGCACTTCGCCGGGATGCTTGAGCTGGGGATGCTTGAGCTGGGGATGCTTGAGCTGGCCGACTTGCTCGCCGGTCGCGATGTTTCGCACGGCGATCGTCGTCGGGCGGTTCCACTCGCCCGCCGCGATCGCCAGCCGCTGGCTGTCGGCAGACCAGGCCACCGACCAGGCGTCGTCGGCCGGCTGCTCCCAGTTCTGTGCGAGCTGCCAGTCGGCGGTCTTCCAGACCTTGACGGCACCATAGCGAATTCCGGCCGCAACGTGCTTGCCATCGGGCGACACGGCAACCGAGCGGACCTCCGCCTTACTCGCCGGCAACGTATGTATAATCTCGCCTGCGATCGACCAGACCTTCACCGTGCCGTCGGAACTGCCGGAAACCAGCCACCTGCCGTCTGGACTGAACGTGACGCAGTTGACCCAGGACTTGTGCCCGGTGAGCGTCTGCCGATGCGTTCCTTTTTCGGCGTTCCATAGCCGGATCGTCTGATCGACGCCGCCAGTTGCCAGGACGGCGCCGTCTGGGGAGTAGGCGACGCTCAGCACCGCGCCGCGATGGCCGGCGAGCGAGTGCAGCTCGCGGCCGGACTGCGTGTCCCAGATGCGCGCCGACTGGTCGTAGCTGCCCGTCGCGAGCAACGTTCCGTCCGGTGACAGAGCCACGGCCGCCACGCAGTCGGTATGCCCCTTGAAGACTTGAGTTTGCTTGCCGGCGTGCGTTTCCCAAAGATGGACGATTCCAATGGAACTGCCGCCGGCCAGCCGCGTTCCGTCGCGATTGAGTGCCAGGCCGCTGACCCAGCCGTTTGCCGCGATCCGCAAAGGATCGGCGGCTGTCCGCTGGCGGAGCGGCATCAAATGGCCCCAAGAGAGCAAGTGCGGATCGCTCGGCAGCGGATCGGCGGGCCGCAGAAAGCCAGCCATGACCAGCGTGCCGACCTGGAAATAGACAGCGTCGGCATCCGAAGTCGAGCCCGGAAAGTGCCCGAAGCCGCCGTCGTCGTTTCGGCACGCAAGCGCCCACCGCGCCGCCCGCTCGATTGCCTCGCGGCAATCCGCCCGGCCTTGCCCTTCGTGCCGCAGCGTGAAAACCGCGTCAAACGTCGCGTGCCGGTCGCGCGACGGCAGATTCAGCAGCCAGCTTCCATCCGGCTTCTGGTCGCGGAGCGTGCGGGCGACCATCTGCTCGGATTTGGGCGTCGTTTCGCCGACGAGCGAATAATAGTGCGAGGCGTGAAACGTTGCCGCGATGTGGTTGTTCAAGTAGCCATCGTCATCCTGCACCATCAGCGCCCGAATCGAACGGTCGGCCTGCACCGGAATCGGCCTGCCGGCGCATAAGTACGCCAGCGGAAAGAAGCTCGTCGAATAGGCCGGCAGCGTTTTGTAGTCCTGCTTCAAAATCTCCTCAAAAACCGGCAGCGGATCGTAGCGCGGCCTAACCCCCAGCGACCGCAGCGCGACCAGGGCCTGCGTCGTGTTATAAGTCCTCCCCTGCGGCGACGCCGGATCGACCGTGCCTGCCACGTTTACAAACTCGCCGCCGGGCTTCTGCCGCGACAGCAATAGCTCGATCGTCTTCTCCTTGTGCGGCAGCTTCCAGCCGAACGTTTTGTGGATCGTGCAGGCATACGTAATCGCCGCCAAATCGCTGAACGCGCTGTCCGACATGCCCTGGTAATCGGGATCGACGCCCGGCTGGAACGAGCCGTCGGCCCGGGCCGTCTTGGCATAAAAGTCGCGCAAGCCGCGGAGAACGGTCTGCGCATCCGCGGCGGGGGCGGCCGGTTCGTCCGCCCGGCACCAGCCGAGGAAGGCGAGCCAAAGCGCCGCGATTGGAATGAATCGTTTCATGGGACAATCGCCTTGGGGTTTGGGGCGAGCAATTTTCGCTGTATGGCGTCATCGTACGCATTACGATCTCGCCACGGCGCGCCCACTACACTTTTTAACTGCGCCGATTCCATGATTTTTTTCGCGCTAAATAGCCGTCGCCTCCCCAGGGCTTACGCATCGATTTGTGGACGCAACTGCTTAGCCTGTGGGGATTTGCAATAAATCGGCATACCGGTGTTGGACAAATCGTCGCGAGTGC
>JAKEHX010000333.1 GCA_022614795.1 Planctomycetaceae bacterium
ATGTGCGCGACCTCGGGGCGATTCCGCTGGAGCGTGCCGTTGCTCAGGCCAGCGCCGCGGCGGCCAACAACATCCTGGCTCGCGACCGCGGCCGCATTGCCGAGGGGCTGGCGGCTGATATCGTCGTCTTCGACTACGCGCGTTTGGCCGACAACGCGACGTTTGCGGCGCCGCACGCGCTTTCGACCGGCGTCAAACACGTCGTGGTCAATGGCGTGCTGGTGCTCGCTGACGGCGAGTTCACCGGCCAGCGTCCCGGGCGCGTGTTGCGCGGACCGGGGTATCAGCCGCGGCGCAATCCATAGCAACTCGTCGCCGGTCTGCCACTACCCTTCGATCGGCGGCAGCGGCTCGACGCCCGTTCTGCCTGTCTCGACCGGCTGGATCGGTCCGATGTCGTCGCCGATGTGGTACGACCCACCCGATCCGATGATTTGTGCCGGCGATTGGCTCACCGGCGGCTGCGAGGCCGGCTGCGGCGCGAGCTGCGGCTGTGTCTGTGGCTGCCACTGCATGTCGCCTTGCGGCCGGTAGATCGGCGTCGATACCGGCTGGGCCGCGATCCGCGACTCGCCCTGCCCGGCAAAACCCTGCCCGGCAAAGCCCGGATTCGACGTGCCCATCAGCTCAGCCAGCATCTCATGCGCCGGCCCCAGCGTCGGGTCGCGATTCACCGCCTGCTGGAGGTGCATCACCGCCAGGCTGCTCTGCCCCTTCTGCTGAAGCAGATAGGCCAGGTTATAGTGAGCGATTGCTTCGCTATTCACGGCGGCGAGCTGCTTGAGGGCCTCGTCGGTGCGGCCCATTTCCACCATTACCGACGCCAGGTTATTGCGATATTTCGGATTGGTGGGATGAACTTCGACCGCCTTGCTTAGCGACTCCGTCGCCCGCTGCCATTGCTTCTGCCGGGCATAGCACAGGCCCAGATCGTTATGTACAAGACCCGACTTCGGGTTGCTCTTCAGCGCCCGCTGATACAACTCCACGGACTTGGTCGCATTCCCTTGCCGATCGTGCAGCCGGGCCAGGCTGACCAGCGCGGTCAAATCGTTGGGCCTCATGGCGAGAGCCTTCTCATACTGGGCAATCGCCTCGGCCGTCTTGTTCTGGCTCTCGTAAACGCGGCCCAGGTTGATATGCACGTCCGGCCCGACTTTCCCCGTCTTGCTGGTCAGGCTCGTCGGATCGTCGGTCTCGACCTTCGGCGTCGGCGTAAACGCGGCAGCCACCGCAGCGGTCGCCTTGTTCCAGGACGAAACAACGGGGCCATCGGTCGACGGCGGCGGCGTGCCCCCCAGGCCGACCGATGGAGTCTTCGATCCGCCAAATTCCTTGGCCAGACTTCCGTATTTCTGATTCGTTGCGTCCGGGGCCGTGCTGGCCATCGACGAATCGTTGTTCTTCCAAAACGCCAGCCCGCTCCCCATCGGCGTCTTGCAGCCGACCAGGCTGCTCCCCACGCCGATCACCAGTGCTAGCGAAAGTTGCCGCTTGATGCTCACAATCGCACCTCCGTGTACGCTTCCGATCACCATCCGCGGACGGGCCTTTCCTTGGACGTCCGGTGTCGCCTTTCGCTCCGCGAAGGAGCGTCCTTTCGCGGAGGGAAAGGCGACCATCGGTCCTGCCGCGACTCGCGCGCGTGCGAGAGGGCTCACGCCGTGACGCGAGCGAGCGGGGGGACCGGAAATGCAGGTTGTCGCGAAAACGACATGCCGCACCTTCGTCATCATCGTCGCCGGTGCTTGCCCCGCTGCAATCCAAATCGCAACTCTGTCGCGGAGGACGGAGGTCGGAAGTCAGAGGTCGGAGGTCGGTAGTCGGAAGTCGAAAGTCGAAAGTCGAAAGTCGGACGTCGGCGCTTGTCTGCTTTCATTGCTGGCAGAATCACCGCCTGCACCTCTGACCTCCGATCTCCGACCTTCGACCTTCGACCTTCGACCTCTGACCTCCGACCTCCGACCTCCGACCTCTGACCTCCGACCTCCGACCCCCGACCTCCGGCTTGACGCAACGCCAGCGGCACGGACATTTCGTCCGTGCCGCCGCTGATTCATTTCAAACAGCTGCCGGGCAGAAGGTCAGTTGGTGCCGCCGCCTCCGCCGCTGCCGCCACCGCCACCACCACCGCCGCTGCTTGCCGCTGGCAGACGCGGGGGCGGAATCGTGTCATGCAGCTGCTGCCCGATCGCATCGACGTACGAGCCCGACCAGCCGGACGGTTCCGTATCGGTCACCATCACCGGGGGCATCGCGCCGCCGGCATACTTCGCGACCGCCTCGTTGACCGAGGCCACGCGGGCCGCCGTCCTATCCGCATTATCGCCCTTCAGCACGAACACGGCCCGCCGATGGATCGGCGCCTGCGTGACGATCCATTTCACGTGCAGATCGCCCGCCGAGTTGAGCTGGCTGTTTTCATCGAACATAAACGTCCCGATCGTGTTCTGCATCTTCCAGCCGTTGTCGGCCTGAATGCAGAATGGCAAGCGGG
Source organism: Planctomycetaceae bacterium (assembly GCA_022614795.1). GTDB lineage: Bacteria > Planctomycetota > Planctomycetia > Pirellulales > Pirellulaceae > CAYLLN01. The sequence continues at coordinate 2,498 of JAKEHX010000333.1, forward strand.
TGACGGCCCGATCGGCCGATTGAAACGGCTCGGGCCAGGCGTTATTCCGGTGGAAGTCGACACACACACCGTTCCAGAATTGACCCCACCGCTCGCGCACAGTCTCTGCCTGGGTGGGGGCGGCGGCCAGCGTCATGCCGGCGGTCGCAACGAGAGCCAAGAACCAACGTCGCATCGGGATTCTCCCGGTTTGGGGGTAACGGGCGGCGGAAACGCCCGGTTGTTGAGCAGCGTATCGCTTCACTTCCACGGTCATCGGACGCCCGGCAACCTCGCATGCAAGCAGTCGAATCCCGCCGCCACCACCCTCACGACCCGCACTTCCCTCTCCCCCCTGACGAGCGGTGGGCGCGTTCCTGGCGAGCGGTGGGCGTGAGCCCACTGAGTTTTCCGCCATGCAGTCCTCGTTCCCAGGCTCTGCCTGGGAACACACGTCCCCGAGGCTCCGCCTCGAATCCGGCGAGCAGTGGGCGTCAGCCCACTGAGGGCTCCTCGTTCCCGAACAGTCCCTAACCAGGTGGACTTCACCTTACCAACCGCCTCTCACCTCCAACCGCCCCGATCCCCTCAGGCACTAAAAACTCGCGCAAAAAACGCTCCGCCTCGCCGCTAACAAAATCCACAACAACGGCCTCGACAACCACTTACGACGATCCATACGCAGTAGCCCTTCATATTTCTTTAGCCCAGCTCCGGCTTCCTCCTGCATCGTGTCGTATCGATGCTGACGAAGCTGGTGACGCGGTTTGATGGCGAGGGTCCTGGAGGCGGCGACCGTGACTGATGAGGCATGCCGCACCAATCGAGGACGAGGACGACGACGAGGACGACGACGAAGGCGGTCCCGCGGCACTCAGTTTGCGTTTCATCCTCCTTGATTCAAGGAGCCAAGCCATGATCCGCAAGCTTAAGTCCGGACAATTCCGGCTCTACTCGCGCAAGGTCGATCCCAAATCGGGCAAGCGCCGCAACCTGGGCACGTTCGACACTCGCGCCGCGGCAGAGAAACACGAGCGCGAGGTGCAGTTCTTCAAGCGGCACCGGTGAGATTTGCGGAAGGCGGTTTTCGGGAGGGCGACGCTCCCGCGGAGCCGCGACCGGACAGCGGCTCGGCGGGAGCCTCGCCCTCCCAATTCTCCCGATCCCGTTTACACCTGCCCCGCCCGGACCGGCGCTGCCGGAAACGACACGCCCTCCAGCGCCACGCTGGTGATGTGTTCGTCGAGGCTTTTGACGGCCAGGTCGCCGAGCGAAACAATCCCCACCAGGTGCTGCTCGCGGTCGAGAACCACCAGCCGGCGGACCTGCTTCTCTTCCATCAAATGGGCCGCATCGACGAGGTTCTGGTCGTCGAAGCAAAAAGTGACGTGGGGCGTCATGATGTCGCGGACCATTGTCGCACTCGGATCACTGGCGTCGGCGGTGGCCCGTACAGTGATGTCGCGGTCGGTGATGATGCCGACTAGCTTGTGATTTTCACCCACGACCGGCAGCGATCCCACGTTCAATTGCTGCATTTGCCTGGCGGCTTCGGCAATATTGTCCGTCGCTTTGACACATTCCACGCCTCGCGTCATCACTTCGCGCACTCGCATGACCCAACTCCCTGTTCGCGTTGGCTGCACCTCTCGGAGAGAGAGGCGAGAGACACCACCCTCAAGTGCAAATCGCGGGCCGTGCCAGCGAACAGCCGCGTCTGGGCCTTGATGTTTTCTTGACGCCCAGGCCCGCAGTTTTGACATCAACTTGATGCGCCCCCCGGTAGACTTCCCTCGATCAATCCGAAATCGGAGGCCAACCGCTATGGACGTTGTGTTTCTCGGGCTGACGATTGTGCTCGGCGCGCTGTCGCTGGGCTTCGTCGCCGTCTGCGACCAGTTGATGGGGGCCAAATCATGACCACTCTCCTCGCCGGTGCGTGTGCCGTGCTCCTCCTCGGCTACTTGACTGTCTCTTTGCTTAAACCGGAGTGGTTTTGAGTGTCCCATGGCAATGCTGCAAATGGTCCTGTACCTCGTCGTGTTGACGGCCCTCGTCAAGCCGCTCGGTTGGTACATGTCCCGCGTTTATCAAGGCCAGCCCTGCGGCCTCGATGCGGTCCTGGGTTGGCTCGAACGCGGCATCTACGCGCTGGCCGGCACCAAGCCCGATGGCGAAATGACCTGGCGTCAATATGCCATCGCCGTGTTGCTCTTGGGCACGCTCAGCACGCTCGTCGTGTACGGCATTCAGCGGGCGCAGCACCTCCTGCCGCTGAACCCGCAATCTCTCGGGGCTGTATCGCCCGACTCGTCGTTCAACACAGCGGTGAGCTTTGCCACCAACACCAACTGGCAAGGCTACGGCGGCGAAACGACGATGAGCTACTTCACGCAGATGCTCGCCTTGACCGTGCAGAACTTCGTATCCGCGGCTATGGGCATGGCCGTGCTCGTCGCCATGATCCGCGGCTTCACGGGAAAGCAGACCGACAAGATCGGCGACTTCTGGGTCGATCTGACGCGCAGCACGCTGTATATCCTGTTGCCCCTGTCGCTGATTCTGGCGGTCGTGCTGGTCAGCCAGGGAGTCGTGCAGACCTTTTCGCCCTATGTCACGGCGTCGCTCATCGACCCAGCCGCCGACGCTGAAGGCAAACCGATCACCGCGCAAACGATTGCCGTCGGACCGGCTGCTTCGCAGATTGCGATCAAACAGCTCGGCACCAACGGCGGCGGGTTTTTCAACGTCAACTCGGCCCACCCGCTGGAAAACCCGACGCCCGTATCGAATTTCTTGGAGCTAATCTCGATTCTGGTCATCCCGGCTGCCCTGTGTTGGACATTCGGCGAAATGGTCGGCGACCGGCGACAAGGCTGGGCCGTTTATGCGGCCATGCTCGTCCTCTTTGTGCCGCTCTTGGCCCTGTGCTATTGGGCAGAGCAGACGGGCAATCCGCGGCTGACGGCGCTAGGAGTCGATCAGGGCGTCAGCGCCCTCTCCAGCGGCGGCAACATGGAAGGCAAGGAGGTCCGCTACGGCATCGCGAACTCAGCCCTCTGGGCCACGGCCACGACCGCGGCCGCTAGCGGCAGCGTCAACTCGATGCACGACTCGTTCACGCCGCTGGGGAGCCTGGCGCCCATGTGGCTGATGCAGCTGGGCGAAGTGATCTTCGGCGGCGTCGGCAGCGGCCTGTATGGCATGCTGGCCTTCGCCATTATCACGGTCTTCATCGCCGGGCTGATGGTCGGCCGCACGCCCGAGTATCTGGGCAAGAAGATCGAATCGTACGAGATGAAAATGGCCTCACTCGTGATCTTGATTCCCTGCGCCGTTGTGCTCATCGGCACCGCCGTGGCGGTCATGGGACCGGGCCTCGAGTATCCCGGCGCTGCAAACTCCAACACGGGCCCCGGCAAAGTGAAGTCGAATCTCAATAACCCTGGCGCTCACGGGTTCAGTGAAGTGCTCTATGCGTTCTCGTCGGCCGGCAACAACAACGGCAGCGCCTTTGCCGGCCTGACCGCCAACGAGCCCTTCTACAACACGGCCCTTGGCCTGGCGATGTGGCTTTCGCGGTTCTGGCTGGCGATCCCCATCCTGGCCATTGCCGGCTCGCTGGCCAGCAAAAAGAGCGTCCCCGTCACGAGCGGCACGCTCCCCACGCACACGCCCCTGTTTGTGATGCTCCTGGCCAGCGTCGTCGTCCTGGTCGGTGCGCTCACCTTCCTGCCGGCACTGGCCCTGGGTCCGATCGTCGAACAACTGCAAATGATCAGCTCCTAAAAGGCTGTTTCGTAAACACGTAGCTGAAGTCGCCAGACTTCAGGAAACAAACGCCGTGTCTCAAGCCAAATCACGTCCGCTCTTGGATCCGACGATCGTCCGCCGGGCGATCGTGGATGCGTTCGTCAAGCTCGATCCGCGACACCAGGTCCGCAACCCGGTGATGTTCACCGTGTTTGTCGGCAGCATCATCACCACGCTCATCATTCTCGAAGGCCTCTTCGTCGGCAGTTCCGCCAACGAGTCGCTCTGGTTCATTGCCGGCATTTCCGCCTGGCTGTGGTTCACCGTGCTCTTTGCCAACTTTGCCGAAGCGATGGCCGAAGGCCGCGGCAAGGCCCAGGCCGAAGCACTCAAAGCCACGCGGCAGCATCTTTCGGCCAAGAAACTGCTGGAGCCGAACCTCGTCAATGAAAGCAAGTTCGAATTCCCGGGGCTGGTGCACCAGGGCGATGCCACGATTGTCGCTGCCACGGATCTGCGCTCGGGGGACCTGGTGCTTGTCGAAACGGGGGACCAGATTCCGGGGGACGGCGAAGTGGTGGCCGGCGTCGCCTCGGTCGATGAAAGCGCCATCACGGGCGAAAGCGCTCCAGTCATTCGCGAAAGCGGCGGCGACCGGAGCAGCGTTACCGGAGGCACGCGGGTCCTGTCCGACTGGCTGGTCATCCGGATCACCGCCAATCCGGGCGAGAGCTTTCTCGATCGGATGATTCACCTGGTCGAAGGGGCCAAGCGCCAGAAAACGCCGAACGAAATCGCCCTCAGCATCCTGCTCTCGGGCTTCACGATCGTTTTTCTGCTCGCCTGCGCCACGCTGCTGCCGTTCTCGATCTTCAGTGTCGCAGAGCTCAAAAAGGTCGAACCCAACACGCTCGCCACACCGATCACGATCACCATATTGATCGCCCTGCTCGTCTGCCTGATCCCGACGACGATCGGCGGGCTGCTCTCGGCCATCGGCATTGCCGGCATGGACCGCATGATCCAGGCGAACGTCATTGCCATGTCGGGCCGGGCTGTCGAAGCCGCGGGCGATGTGAACGTGCTCCTGCTCGATAAGACCGGCACGATCACGCTCGGCAACCGCCAGGCGGTCGAGTTCATCCCAGCCGAGGGCGTTGCCGTCGATAAGCTGGCCGACGCGGCGCAGCTGGCGTCGCTGGCCGACGAAACACCCGAAGGGCGCAGCATTGTCGTGCTGGCCAAGGAAAAATACGGCCTGCGCGGCCGCGACGTCAATAAGCTGCACGCGACGTTTATTCCTTTCACCGCTCAAACGCGAATGAGCGGCGTCAATCTCGACGGCCGGCGCATCCGCAAGGGCTCGATCGATGCGGTCGCGGCACACGTCGCCCAAGACGGCAGCCGCTTGCCGGAGCGGGTCACGCGCGAGGCTGAACGCATATCGCGCCTGGGCGGCACGCCGCTGGTCGTGGCCGAGGGTAGCCATCCGCTGGGTGTGATTTACCTCAAGGACATCGTCAAAGGGGGAATCAAGGAGCGGTTCGCCGAAATGCGGACGATGGGCATCAAGACGGTGATGATCACGGGCGACAACCCGCTCACCGCAGCCGCAATTGCCGCCGAAGCGGGCGTCGATGATTTCCTGGCCGAAGCGACGCCCGAAGCCAAGCTCAAGCTGATCCGCGAGAACCAGGCGGGCGGACAGCTCGTGGCGATGACCGGCGACGGCACCAATGACGCCCCAGCCTTGGCTCAGGCCGACGTCGCCGTGGCCATGAACAGCGGCACGCAAGCCGCCAAGGAAGCGGGGAACATGGTCGATCTCGATTCGAACCCCACGAAGCTGATCGAGGTCGTGCAGATCGGCAAGCAGCTGCTCATGACCCGCGGCGCGCTGACCACGTTCAGCATCGCCAACGACGTGGCTAAATACTTAGCGATCATCCCCGCGGCATTTGCGACCACCTATCCCGTCCTCAACAAGCTCAACATCATGGGCCTGGCGACCGCCAACAGCGCGATTCTTTCGGCGGTGATCTTCAACGCCCTGATCATCATCGCGTTAATTCCCCTGGCTCTGACGGGCGTGAAATATCGTGCGGCCAGTGCCGCAACGCTATTGCGCGACAATCTGCTGATCTACGGCGTGGGGGGCATCATCGTCCCGTTCATCGGCATCAAGGCGATCGACCTCGTGCTGTATTACACGGGCCTGGCGGGATGATGTAGGTGACAGGAGACAGGGAACAGGAGACAGGCAACAGGAGGTAAATGTAACGCTGGCGAATCGATTGATGGTCCACACAGTACTTGGTACTCAGTACTCAGAGGTTGTGAATGAATCCCGTAGCGGAACTCGCCAGAGTTCCGAATCCGCGGAAAAACCTGAAGTCTGGCGACTTCAGCTACGAAAG
>JAKEHX010000334.1 GCA_022614795.1 Planctomycetaceae bacterium
AAACCAAAATCTTTAACGCGCCGACAGGCCGCCGCACTCCAAATCTCGATGGTCGCCCCGGTAGTGCAAAGCGAGTGCCAATCGCGCTGCTTCGCGGCTTTGCTTGCCGCAAGTGGTTCCGCAACCGGCCCTTATAGATAGCTGTGCAGCGCCGCCAGCGAGCCGGCACAGTCTCGATTCGGGAAGCGGCCGGGACAAACCGTCGAGTTGGCCGCGACGCGCGTCTGCTGGCAATGGCAGTGCAGGCGCAGCAGCCCAAAGCGAGCAACCCTAACGCGGTCAGGCCGAATTGGCCGCGCCGGACGGCCAGAATGAAGTGACGCGATTGGCGGGCCGAAGAAAGTTGATAGCGGTCTGGAATTCCAGCCCGCATTTTCTCGCATGTCACTTTTCTCGATCCGCGCTTTTCAGGTTTTCAGGCACACGATATAAGCCCACACTGCGCGGCACGACGCCGCGCGCCACCGCACACTGACCCAAGGAAGGGGAGGTGCCATGCGCACCGCTCGTCTGCGCCATTCCCGCATGGCGCCGGCCAGGAAGGCCAATGCCTCGCGCGTCAAGGGCCGCAAACTGTCGCTGGAGCCGCTCGAGGCCCGCACGCTGCTCGCTGCCCAGCTCATCTCCGACGACCTGCCGCTACTCAGCACGCATGGCGGCGCCTGCCAGTGTCCCGTTTGCACGGGCGTGGGCCTGGACGAAATCCCCGTCATCGCCCCGTCGGCCGCCCTGACGCCCACGACCGCGTCGCTCGCCGGCCTGCCCGCCCTCTCCAGCAACCCGTCGGCCACGAAAAAGCTCTATCTCGACTTCAACGGCCACGTGCAGTCGAGCTGGGGCACGTTCACGAACATTGTCACGCCGGCCTTCGATCAGGACGGCTATCGCTCGTCGCTCTCGACCAGCGAGGTGGCCGCGATTCGCGAAATCTGGACTCGCATCGCCGAAGATTATGCCCCCTTCAACATCGACGTCACCACGATCGATCCCGGCCTCTCCGCCAGCGGCGCCGCCCGCGTCGCCATCGGCGGGCACTACTCCGACTGGTACGGCTCGTCGGCCGGCGGCGTCGCCTATGTGGGCGGCTACACGAACTCGATGCCCAACATTGCCTACGTCTTTGAAGACGCCCTGGGCAACGGCAACCCGCGATACGTCGCCGAAGCCGCCGCCCACGAAGCGGGCCACCTCTTCGGCCTCCAGCACCAGGCCGTCTGGAGCGGCTCGACGCTCGTCGAGGGCTACAACTCGGGCTCGGGCGACTGGGCCCCGATCATGGGCACCGGCTACTACGCCAGCCGGACCACCTGGCACCGCGGCACCAGCTCGACCGGCCCCTCATCGATCCAGGACGATATGTCGATTCTGGCTGGGGCGATCGGCTGGCGGCCGGACGACTTCGCCAGCACCACGGCCGCCGCGACGTCGCTGACCGGCGGGAGCGTCAACCTGGCCGGCGTGATCGGCGGGCCGGCCGACGTCGATTTGTGGAAATTCACCACGGCCGGCGGCAGCATCAGCCTGCAACTGGCCGGAGCGCTCTACGGCGGCGACCTCGACGCCGTCCTCGAAATCAAAAACGCCAGCGGCCAAACCATCGCCAGCTCCGCGCCGGCCGGCTCGCTCGGGGCCAGCATCGTCAAGTCGCTCACCGCCGGCACGTACTACGTCGCCGTCCGCGCAAGTAGCGGCTATGGCAACGCTGGCCAATTCACGCTGCGCGGCACTCTGCCTCCCGCTTCGTCCACCGTCCCCACGACGTCGCCGGAAATCAGCGTGCGGATGTCTGGCAGCGAACTCACGGACGGCGGGACCGCCAGCTTCGGCTCAACCAAGGTCGGCACGGCCATCTCGCGGACCTTCACCGTCACCAACGTCGGCCAGAGCACCCTCTCGCTCACGGCGCTCAGCTCCACCGCCATGCCCGCCGGGTTCTCGCTGACGAGCAATCTCGGCGACCTGACGCTCACGGCCGGGCAATCGACCACCTTCACCATTCGCTTTAATGCGGCCACCGCCGGCAGCTTCAGCGGGCAGATCGCAATCCGCAGCAACGACGCCAGTGAAGCGGTGTTCGACTTGCGGCTTTCGGCCAGCGCGGTCAAGACGACGACCACGACTTCCTCCCCGACAACCACGTCCACGACGCTCATCAAGCGGACGCTCGACAACGGCGCGACCGGCTTCACCAAAAGCGGCACCTGGTCCCTGGTCACAGGCCGCGGCGTGGCCAGCGACATGAACCTGGCCGCCCGCGGCACCGGCACCAGCACCGCCACCTGGTCGTTCACAAGCATTCCCAACGGCAAATACCAGGTCTATGGAAGCTGGCTCGGGGCCAGTACCTACGCCACGAATGCCCCGTTCACGCTCTATAACGGCAGCACTCCGGTCGCCACCGTCCGCGCGAGCCAGCGGGTCAATTCGTCCGGCCTTACCGCCGACGGAGCCAACTGGAAGCTGCTGGGGACGGTGACCGTGACCGGCGGCCGCTTGAACGTTCGCCTCAATAACCAGGCCGACGGCACCGTCGTCGCCGATGCGATCCGCATCGTGCAGACTTCTTCCACCTCGGCTGCCGATCTGGCGGCGGCTGATTTGGCCCTGCTCGCCTGGCTCGACCAGCGGCCGCAATCTTCCGTCGAATCTGCGCCAGCAGCATCCGCGGCGCAGAGCGCCTACCAGCCGCCCACCAGCCTGGCCGCCGCAAATCATGTCGCACCCGCTCCTTCCAGCCCGTGGTGGGAGTCGATCGAAGACGCCAGCGATGAAAGCACAGAACCGGCAGCGGACGAGTTGGACGAATTCTTCGGGTCGCTGTAACCTGTAGTTCACGACCGCTGGACGGGACCGGCACGGCAATTCGGCTGCGTGCTTGTGGTGCAGCCGACTCGGCAGCACTGAGCAGGCGGGACGCCTGCACCACAATAGTTGCCTGACTGGCCAACACGCTGCCAGCCCCTTTCTTGCACCCGCCCACGCTGCGACGATAGGATGCTGGTAGTAGTCAATCCATCCGCCTACTGCTGCGTACCATGAGCAATTACGACTCTGTTCTCTCGGCTGCGACCGAGCTATCGCCGCCAGATCGCGTGCGCTTGATTGATGCCCTGTGGGATACCGTTCCCGCGGAGGCCGAATCGCAGTTTTCCGACGAGTGGCTCGCTGAGATTGAGCGGCGAGTGGATGCTTTCCAAAGGGGCCATGAGGCGACAGTCCCGTGGTCACAAGTTCGAGACGAAGCCTTGGCGAGACTCGGGTAGCATGTCCCCCACTCCGCACTCCGCACTCCGCGCTCCGCATTTGCCCCACTTCCTCCGCTCCCGCCGCGCCTGCCTCCGCTCGCTCGTGGGCGGCTCGCTCCTTTTGCCGGCAATCCTGTCGGAATTGTCCGCGGCGGATGAGCCGGCCAGCGACGCAGGTAATAACGCCGCCGATCCTCTCTCCCCGAAGCAGCCGCATTTCCCCGCCAAGGCCAAGCGGGTAATCTTCATCTTCAGCTCGGGCGGCGTGTCGCACATGGACACGTTCGACCATAAGCCCAAGCTGATCGCCGCGGCCGACGGCAAGACGGTCGGAGCCGGCGGCGGCCTGTCGAACCTGCAAAAGCCGCTGGTAAAGCCCCGCTGGGAATTTCGCCCCGGCGGCAAGTGCGGCACGCGTGTCAGCGACCTCTTCCCGCACCTCCGCGAGAAGATGGACGACATCGCCCTCGTGCGCTCGATGAAATCGGACGACAACGAGCACTATCAGGCCACGCTGGCGATGCACACCGGGTCGTTCTTCTTCACGCGGCCCAGCCTGGGGGCCTGGCTGAGCTACGGCCTGGGAACGGCGAACCAGAACTTGCCGTCGTTCATCGTCATCTCGCCGCACACGCCGTATGCCGGCGGTCAGGTCTGGGGGAACGACTTTCTCCCCGCCTATCACCAGGGAACGCGCGTCGTCCCCGGCGCCGAGCCCATTCCCAACCTCCAGCGCCGCACGCGCGAGGAAGGGCTTCAGGAGCTGGAGTTGAACCTGGCCGAGGCGCTTAACAAAAAACACCTGGCGGCCAATGGCAACGACTCCGACCTGGCCGCCCGCATCCGCTCGTTCGAGACGGCGTTTCACATGCAGGCCGCCGCTCCCGAGGCCTTTGACATCGCGCAGGAGCGCGACGAAACGCTCGACCTCTACGGCATGAAGCGGGGCGACACGCAAAGCTTTGGCTGGCAGTGCCTGGTGGCCCGCCGCCTGGCCGAGCGGGGCGTGCGGTTCATCGAGCTGATCGACCGCGGCGCGAGCGACAACTGGGACGCCCACAGCGACATGAAGCAGCACGAGCCGCTGGCCAAGGCGATCGACAAGCCGATCGCGGGGCTCCTTTCCGATCTGAAGCGGCGCGGGATGCTCGACGAGACGCTGGTCGTGTGGACGACCGAGTTCGGCCGCACGCCGGGCCAGGACGGCCCGACCGGCCGCGGGCACCACGGGGCCTGCTTCTCGTCGTGGCTGGCCGGCGGCGGGACGAAAGGGGGCGTCACCTACGGCGAGACCGATGACATCGGCGCGACGGTCGCCAGCGACCAGTGCCACGTCCACGATTTCCACGCGACGATCCTGCACCTGATGGGCATCGACCACACCCGCCTCACCTATCGCCACGCTGGCCGCGACTTCCGCCTGACCGACGTGCACGGAAAGGTGGTGGAGAAGATTTTGGTCTGAGTAGGCCCACACTCCGTGTGGGCCAGGCGTTGGCGCAGTCTTCAGACAACTCGTCGGATGGAACGCAATGCGAGCGTTCTGTCCCTCACGGAGTGAGGGACTACTTAACCGCCTTCGCGCTCATGGCTGAGGCCCAACTGCGCGGCAAGAGCCGCGTCAGGGCGGCGTTCAGCTTGTACCACCAGCCGGGCACGATCACGAGCTGGCCGCGCTCCATTCCGCGGATCGCCGCGCGGGCGACCTGTTCGGGGGTCAGCTCGATCAGTTGCATCAGGCGCGTCTTCTTGTGCCGGGCGACGTCGTGGAACTCGGTCCGCGTGAAGCCGGGGCAGATGACGCTGACGCTGACGCCGCTTTTACGCAGCTCGTGCGCGAGGGCCTGCGTCCAGGCTATGAGGTAGGCCTTGGCCCCGGAATAGACCGCGTACCGCGGGATCGGGGCGATGGCCGCGAACGACGCGACGCTCAGGATGTAGCCGCGGCGGCGGCTGGCCATCTGAGCACCCAATTCGCGGGCCAGGATGGTCGCGGCCCGCAGGTTGACGGCGATCATCGCCTCGATTTCGTCGCGCGATTGCTCGAGGAACAGATCGAAGTAGCCGAAGCCGGCGTTGTTGATCAGCACCGTGGGGGCCAAGTTGCGTGCGGCTAATTCGGCGAGCAGGCGGTCCGGGCCATCAGAGGCGGCCAGATCGGCGTCGATGACGACCACCGTAGGCATCTCGCTCCGCGAGATTTGTCCCTCACTACGGTCGGTCAGTTCAGCCGCCAGCGCCTCCAGCCGCTCGCGCCGCCTGGCCGTCAGGATCAAATCGATGCCGCGAGCCGCGAGCTGCCGGGCAATCTGGACGCCGATGCCGCTGGACGCTCCAGTGATCAGTGCCAGGTCGCGTCCGGGTTGCAACATGGGTACGAAAAGCGAGTCGATTCTTGTAGCCGAAGTCGCCAGACTTCGGGCCGCACTTGCCGTGCGACCTCCCGAACTCTGGCGCTTTTCGGCAACTTTTTCCTCCGGAACTCTGGCGAGTTCCGCTACTTGTTTCTCTTTCGCGACCAGTATAACGACCAATCATGGCTGCTGAGCTTGCCACATCGCCGCCCGTGGGCCGACTGGCCCCTTCCCCCACCGGGGCCCAGCACGTCGGCAACGCCCGCACGTATTTGCTTGCGTGGCTATCGATTCGCTCCCGCAGCGGTCGGCTGATTCTGCGGATGGAGGACATCGATTCGCCGCGGATCAAACAGGGGGCCGATCAGCAGGCAATTGATGACCTGGCCTGGCTCGGCCTCGACTGGGACGAGGAGCCTTACGTGCAGTCCCAGCGGCTGGCCCTTTATGACGACGCCTTGGAGCGATTGAAGCAGGCCCAGCGGGTTTATCCGTGTACCTGCACCCGGTCGGATATTGCCGCGGCCGCGAGCGCTCCGCATGCCGGACAGGAAGGGCCGAAATATCCCGGAACTTGCGCGAGCCGAAGTGCGGGCGACGCGGATGATCTGGCCAAGGCCGGCGCGGCGTTCGCCTGGCGATTTCGAGCCACGGATCAGGTGCGCGAATTCCGCGACCTGGTGGCCGGCGAGCAGCGGTGCAACGTCGCCCGCGATCTGGGTGACTTCGTTGTGGGAAAAACCGACGGCACGCCGGCGTATCAACTGGCGGTAGTGGTCGATGATGCCGCAATGGGGATTACCGAAGTGCTGCGGGGGGACGACTTGCTCGCTAGTAGCTTCCGGCAATTGGAGCTTTATGAGGCACTGGGCCTGAAGCCCCCCGCATTCGCCCACGTCCCGCTGGTGGTCGGGCCTGACGGACGGCGATTGGCCAAGCGCCACGGCGACTCGCGGCTGTCCACGCTGCGCGAGCAAGGGGTCGCACCAGAGCGGCTGGTGGGCCTATTGGCCTGGTCGTGCGGGCTGCTCGATCAGCCTCGCTCCTGCCGGCCGGAGGAAATTTTGCCCAGTTTCACACTCGCCTGCCTGCCGCGCCAGCCGTGGGTTTATCAGGAAGAGGCCAGCATGTAACCAATTTTATGGAGTGCGGCGATTCATCGCCGCTTTTGGATATGGAGTGCGGCGACTTTTCGCCGCTCTAAGCTCGTCTTTTGCGATCGCCGCCCGGCATGGGATTGAGCTTATTACGTAGATTCGGGCGGTGCGATGGTAGTTAGAAAGTCGCGCGGAGTAAGGATGTTGTTGCATCCTCGATATGGATGAAGGACCAGCAGATCGTCGTCGCCCGTGACGATGTGGCTGGCCTTTCCGCTCGCGCCCAATTCCAGAAACTTGTTGTCCTTCTCATCGCGGCAATCAACGATGACCGCGGTGACCTCTACAAGTTCCGCTTCACGGATGAGCCCCGCGAGAAACTCTAGGCGCAATTCCTCGGAAATGTACTTGTTGAACTTGGGCCTGCGGAATACTTCATCGAGCTCCGCGATCGTCGCACTTGACACGAGGATGCGACCTTGGACCAATGCCAGATCAACGGCCTGTCGTGGCAAAGAGCGAGACTGGTGCTGCGCTTATGGCGACACTGGTATCGAAAACGACTCGCAGGTCACTCGTCACGGCCAAGCCCGCCGACAGGATCACGGAGCAGCGACTCCAGGATTTCCGACGTTAATCCTCGCGCCTCAGCCTCTGCCCCCGTTTGGTCCATGATCTCGCGGAGCGGACGGACCGGTCCGGTGACAAGCTCTCGAAGTCGCAGGCTAAGGAGTAGTTCTAGCTTGCGCCGCTCTTCCGGTGGAGCCTGCGACAGCGCACGGGCAGAGTCGGCATCGACGGCGATCGAAATGGTTGCAGTGGTCATGTGGAATTCGCGAATTCGCTACAGTGCTCACTTTGATTACCTTCCAATTCTACCTCTTGTAGTGCGCCGGGGCGATCATGGGGACCATTGCTCTTGAGCCGCCAAATCGTTTTGCAAGTCCAATGACCAGCCTTCAATGCTCGCTTTTTTTCTGTCAGGTCTGATTTCATCCAAGGTTTTGGACTGTCTCCGGAAATCCTAAATTCCCAAAGCGGCGACGAGTCGCCGCACTCCAAATCCCAAATAATGGTAAGTAACCAGCGAATACCGACTGCTGGCCAATTGCTTCCGTTACGCCACGTGCGACAATCAATCGCATGATCATTCCGCGCTATTCCCTGCGCTGGCTCCTGGCCCTGTTGACGGTCTGTGGCTGCCTGTCGCTGGTGCTTTCCTACGCCTTTCAGGGGCACGCTTGGGCAATTGGCTCGATCCTCGGCCTGGGAAGCTTGATTGTCGTCGTGGCCCTGCACGCCGTGGCCTTCTCGATTGCCTGGCTGCTCACCCAGTTTTACTACATGGCAGCCGGCAATTCTCCTTCCAAGTCATCTGGGCAGTCGCCGTTTGCCAGCGGCGGCTCTCCGCTCGCACCGCCGCAGATGGGCGATCCCGAGCCGCCAGCGATCATGTCGTAAACAGCGAAGCACCAAACTCCAAGCACCAAATCTCAAACAAATTTCAATGTCCGAGGCTCCAATGACCAAAACGGGACAGCGCCTGACGTTTCCGTCTTTGAGATTTCGGATTTCGTGCTTGTTTGAGATTTGGTGCTTGCGATTTGGTGCTTCGTGTCTTGCTATCGCGATTGTCTTACTATCGGCTGTTCCTCTCCTGGCCGCCGGCGGCGCAGTCATCACGCTTCCCCAGCCTGGCACGAAAATCAAAAGCGGCCTGGCGATGACTATCGACATGCGGGGCATCGATGCCAACGGCTATCGCCCCGTCGCCGTCACCGTGAAGCCGCTCAACAACCTGCCGCTGCCGGCCGATCGGCAACTGCGCGTGATCATTGCGCCCTTCACCAACATGAGCGGCCTGACGCCCGAAGTTTCGCAGGTGATCGAAATCCCCGAAGGGAGCACGTCCGCCACGACCACGATCGCGATTCCGCAGACGGGCCAGTGGTGGTCGTGCTCGATCGACACCTTCGAGGACGGCGAAAAGCTGCGCGACCTGTCGGTCGAGCGGATCGGTTTTCCCGGCATCAACTACTGGGAATGGTCCGAGGCCCGCCCCGCGATGCTGATCGTCGATCGCAACGTCCCCGACCGCCCGGACCGCGACAAAATGATCACCGACTTCAAGGGGCTCGGCACCGATCGGGCGCCCACCTACACCGTCCCCGAGCCGCGGGCCCTCGCCAGCTTGTTCCCAGATCCCAACCGGGCGATGGGCGGTGCAACTACCAGTAACTACATTGCCGGCAGTCAGCCCCTCAGCGACGCGGTCCTCCTCGACAACCTGATGACCAACTATCCGCGGCTGGAACTGTTGCCGCCGGCTGAGTTGCCCGAGCGATGGATCGAGCTGAGCCAGTACGACGTGGTCATCATCTCGCTGGCCGAGTTGCGGTCGCTCGCCAAGACCGATCCTGCCCGGATGCGGGCGGTGGCCGATTGGAACGCTGGGGGACCCGTGCTGATGGTCTATGGGGTCGGCGCCGATTTCGCCGGCCTGACAGAAATCGAAAAGCTCCTCCAGCTCGCGCCGATACCGTGGTCCGCTCGCTCCGCGAGCGGAAACCTAGATGCGCCTCAATTTGGCGATGGCGATCAACTTCCGCTTGCGGAGCAAGCGGACCACAAGCAGTTCCGCGGCTGGATCCCCGCGCCGCCCGAACGGTACATGCGGGTCTTGAACCATCAGCTGGAAGACTTCGACGAGACCAGCCTGCTCCAAATGCAGCCGAACTACTACGCCCGCGCCAGCCGCTACGTCGCTCCCACGGCGCCAACGACCATGCCTGGGTATCGCCGCGGCCAGCGCCCCGACCTTTTGGCCGCGCCGGCCAAGCCGCCGTTTGTCACCCGGCCCGCCGGGTTGGGCGTGGTCGTGGGGATCGCCACGGACAATCCGTTCCCCGGGAAGGACACCGACTGGATTTGGATTTTCAACTCCGTCCCCCGCAGCCACTGGATGTGGTACCAGCGCAACGGCTACTCGCTGCACCGCCAGAATGCGGATTACTGGACCTTCCTGATCCCCGGCGTCGGCGAGGCGCCGGTCGTTTCGTTCCTGCTCTTGGTGTCGCTGTTCGCGGTGGTCATCGGGCCGGTCAACTACATGCTGCTCGGCAAGACGGGCCGCTACTACCTCCTGCTCATCACCGTGCCGATCGGCGCGCTGCTGGTGACCATGGGGCTGTTTACCTACGCGGTCGTGACCGACGGCTTGGGGGTCAAGCTGCGGGCCCGCACCTTCACCGATCTCGACCAGCGGACCGGCCGGGCGGTCGCCTGGTCGCGGCAGTCGTACTACGCCTCGATCGCTCCGTCGCGCGGGCTCACGTTCCCCGGCGACGCCACCGTCTTTCCGGTCCACTACGAGCCGGCCCAGCGGCCGCGCAGCTACGAAAAACCGGACAACACCATCGAGTGGGACGAAGAACAGCATTTGACGCGGGGCTACATCACCTCGCGCACCAACACGCAGTTCGTGGTTCTGCGGGCGACCGAGTCCCAGGACAAGCTCGCGGTCACCGAGGGCAAATCGGCCGGCCAGAGGCCGCAGGTCGCCAATGGCCTGACGACCGACATCACCTACTTGCTGCTCCGCGACAGCCGCGGCGATTTCTGGCAAACAGAGCGCCTCGCCAACGGCAAAAGCGCGGCGCTCACGGCCATCGGCGCCGAAGAGGCAGCCGAGCGGCTGAAGAAGCTCTATGGCGAAAACCCACCCGAGCTGCCCAAGGGATACGATCCGAACCTCCACAACACCGCCTTCAGCATGTTCATGCCCAATTACGGCTGGTGGGGCGTCGATCAGAGTTCAACGCTCCCCGCCATGGCGGCGAGCTTGCTCGAAAAGAACCTGGCCCAGGCAACGCGTCCCGGCGAGCTCGCGCCGGGCAGCTACCTGGCCGTAACCAAATCGTCGCCGATCGCGCCCAACGGTGTGCCGCACGTGCGGGAAGAGGCGAGCTTGCATGTAATTCGAGGCCGCTATTAGTTCAAGGTTTCAAGTTCCAAGTTTCAAGTTTCAGGTTTCAAGTTGCTGTTTTGTCGCACAATGAAGTTGGAACCTGAAGCCTAGAACCTGAAACATGAAACATGAAACATGATCGCGTCCCATCCCATGATCGAGTTCCGCCGCCTGCATCGGCACTTCGGCTCGACGCGCGCGGTCCACGATATTTCGTTCGACGTCCGCCGCGGGCAGGTGTTCGGCTACATCGGCCCCAACGGCGCGGGCAAGACGACCAGCATGCGAATCCTGGCGACGCTCGACCTGCCGACGTGGGGCGACGCGTACGTCGATGGGTTCTCATGCATCAACGATCCCGACCGCGTCCGCCGCCGCCTGGGGTTCATGCCCGACTATTTCGGCACCTACGCCGACGTGAACTGCTACGAATACCTCGATTTTTTCGCCCGCAGCTATGGCCTGGCCGGGCGCGAGCGGCACCAGGCCCTCAAGCACACGATGAGCTTCACGCGGCTCGACGAGCTGGCCGAAAAGCCGATTCGCGGGCTCTCCAAGGGGATGAAGCAGCGGCTGTGCCTGGGGCGGGCGATGATCCACGATCCCAGCGTGCTGATTCTCGACGAGCCGGCCAATGGCCTCGATCCGCGGGCCCGGATCGAGCTCCGCGAGATGATCCGCCAGCTCGCCGCCGACGGCAAGACGGTCCTGGTCAGCTCGCACATCCTCACCGAGCTGGCCGAAATGTGCGACGTCGTGGGAATCATCGAGCGGGGGCAGCTCCTGGCGGTCGGCACTGTCGCCGAAATCCAGAAGCAGCAAACGCCCCACCGCGAGGTCAGGGTCAAGGTGCTCGGCGGGGCCCAGCCGCTGGCGCAGTGGCTCGGGCGCCGGATCGACGTCACCAAGGTCGAAGTGGACGGCGAGCTGTGCCACTTCACCCACGAAGGCGAGCAGCAAACCGAGGTCGCCCTGCTCCGCGAAATCGTGATCGCCGGCTTTGCCGTGGCCGAGTTCGGCAGCCACAGCAAGTCGCTGGAAGACGTCTTCATGGCCGTCACCCGCGGAGCGGTACAATAGCTATACCCAAGACCTCCTTATCAAATTGAGTTATGGCATGGACTTCACGACGATCGAAGCAGAAATCGATCACGGCCGGGTCACGGTCAAGGAGCCTGAAAAGCTCCCCGAGCGTGGGCGCGGCATTCTGATCGTGTTGCCGCCTTCAGCAGGCGCTTCCACCGAGCACGGCCGTCCCGTGCGCGTCGAATTGCCGCTGATACATGGTGACGGAATCCACTTCATCAATCCGACCAGAGAGGACTTGGATGCCAGCCTTTGGGATTAAGCTCGCCGACGCCAAGTACCACGTACTAAGTACCAAGTACTAAGTACTAATCTCTAAGTTCACGGCAATGACCACCCTCCCGCCATCACCTCTTGAAACCACGCCCAAGGCGGCTGTTCCCGGCGCTAACGGCGACAATGGCGCCAACGGCGACAAGGCGGGGCTGGCGGCGACGCTCGTCGCCCCGGCGCGGCCGGCCGCGCGCCCCAAGGACGACGTCTCAGCCGACGCTCCAGCCGACGCACTGGCTGGCCCCTGGGCCCGCATCGAGAGCCTGCTCGACCGCATCGGCGACCGCCTCAATCCCATCCTGGTCAAGGAAGCCCGCCAGGCGATGAAGAGCCGCCAGTTCGTGGTGACCTTCTCGCTGCTCTTGATTTTCGGCTGGCTGTGGACGGTGATGTTCATTGCGTTCGGCCTGCCGGCGATCTTCTATGCCCCGGTCGGCCCGGCGGTGATGACCGGCTATTACGTGATCCTCTCGATCCCGCTGCTCATCGTCGTCCCCTATGCCGCGTTCCGCTCGCTGGCCGCGGAGCGCGAGGACGGCACCTACGAGCTGCTGTCGATCACCACGCTCTCGGCACGTCAGATCATTCTCGGCAAGCTGGGCAGCGCCCTGTTGCAGATGATGGTCTATTACTCGGCCCTGGCCCCGTGCATCGCCTTCACCTACCTGATGCGCGGCATCGACGTGATCACGATCGGCCTGGTGCTCGGCTACACGTTCCTGGCGTCGCTCTTGCTCTCGATCTTCGGCCTGACGATGGCCACGGTCACCCGCTCGCGCCACTGGCAAGTGCTTCTCTCCGTCGTGTTCGTGATGGTCCTCCTTGTGTTCGGCTTCTTCTGGGACATCGGCTTTTTGAGCTGGATCATCAACGCCCGCGAAGTCCCTTACGACAACGTCGATTTCTGGGTCGTGAACCTGTGCGGCGTGTCGTTTTATGTTCCGGCGGCCTTGCTCCTGTTCATGATCGCCTCCGGGCAGATCACATTCGCCAGCGAGAACCGCTCGACGTCGATTCGCGCCGTGCTGCTCGTCCCCAGCGTGCTGCTCGTCGGGTGGTTCATCTATTTCTGGCTGCGGTTCGACCAGGGGGAGCCGCTGTCGATCGTCGTCTGCCTGGCCGGGGCCTACTGGGCCATCTGCGGCGCGTTCCTGACAGGCGAAACGGCCCAGCTTTCGCCGCGGGCGATGCGCCAACTTCCGCAGAGCCTTGTCGGGCGGATGGC
>JAKEHX010000335.1 GCA_022614795.1 Planctomycetaceae bacterium
ATCTTGCGCGGGGCCTGAGCGATTTCGCAAACCATGAGAAGCAGATGTTCCCACATGCGCCGAGCGAGGCGCCGCCGCTCGGCTGGGGTTGCTTCCGGGAAGGCGTGAGTCAGGTTCTCGTCGACGATCTTGGCTCGGATCCGGAATACGTCGGAGGCCAGCCACGCCAGCACGCGGCAGACGGTATGGCAGGTCTCGATGCTGACCGCTTGGATCAGGGCGAAGCTGACGCGAACGAGCGCGTATTCGGCGAGGTGCCGCAAGTGAAGCAGCGACATTCCATGTCCTTGGGGAGCGAATCCGTGCGCCAGATTGCCTATTTTGACAGGCTCGCGAGGATGGACCAAGAGCAATTCGGTTTTGACAGGGGCTCGGTAGGTAAGTACTGTCCGCGATTCGAGTTGAAGCAGAAGCAGTTGAGTCACAGGCAGTATCGGACAAGCGGAACGCTTGTCGTACGAAGAGAGGGTGCTATGAGCCAGCCGCCGAGCGTATTGATTGTGGAGCCGTCGGCAGATGAGCGCGAGGTGCTGCGCACGGTGCTTGCGCGGAGGGGACTGCAAATTTGGGAGGCTGCCGAGGTTGAGCAGGGGCTGGCGCTGGCGCGGGAGCATCATCCGGATGTGATCGTACTCGATGCCGAGGCGCAGCGCGCCGATGAAGTTGAGGCGCGGTATGGCGCTGCATCGGCCGGGCAACGCTCGTCGTTGATCGTTTTGGGTCGCGTGGGGCGCGATTGCGCGATCGCGGCCAGTCAGACGATCGCCAAGCCCTACCACTTCGCTCCGCTGGTTCATAAAATCGAGCAATTGGCGGCGAAAGCGGCGTAGCATGGGAATGGCATGGCCACGTTGTTCGTGATGCAGGGGCGCGACAAAGGGAAGCGTTTCGACCTGCGCGGAGAAGGAATCACGCTCGGCCGCGACGGCTCGAACCGGATTCAGCTCAACGACAGCGAGATTTCGCGGCGGCATGCCGAAGTCCGCCGCACGAGCGAGGGCATTGTGCTGGCCGATCTGGCCAGCTCTAACGGGACGTTTGTCAACCTGGAGAAAATCGGCGAGCGGCTGCTGAAAAACGGCGACCGGGTACAGATCGGGCGGACGCTGCTCTTGTTTACTGACGCGGACGATCGGTCGAGCGTCAACCTGGCTCACGATGTTGATATCGTCGGGCTGGGCAGTGCTTCACTTGCCGGCGGTGAATCCGGAAATGTCGAGGGCTCGCGAATCCTCAAGTCGGTCAGCCACGAGTCGGGGAGCCAGCTCTTCGCGCCACCCGACCCGGCCGAGAGCCCGTGGCTGGCCCGGGCGCGCAGCAACCTGCAAGTGATGTATCGCACGGCCCTGGCCGTGAGCCATACGCTCGACATCGATCAGCTGCTGACGCGAATTCTCGACCTAATTTTCGAGTGGGTCGAAACCGATCGCGGCTGCATCATGCTCGTCGATAGCGAGACCGAGGAGTTGGCCCCCGCCGCCAGCCGCAATCGCAAGGGCGCGCGGGTGGACGGCAAGATGTCGATCAGCCGGACGATTCTCGACTATGTGATGCAGCACAAAGAGGGGGTGCTGACGAGCGACGCCCGCGACGACGAGCGGTGGAATCCCGAGGGGAGCATCGTCAAGCTGGGAGTTCGCGAGGCGATTTGCGTGCCGATGCAGGGGCGGTATGGCATCGTCGGCGTGATTTACATCGACACATACACGCCGCCGGGACAGGTCATCCAGCAACGCGCCGCCAACAAGTTCAGCGAGGAGCACCTGAAGCTGATGGTGGCAATCGGCCATCAAGCGGCATTGGCGGTTGAGGACACTTCGTATTACTCGGCGATGGTGCAGGCGGAGAGGCTGGCGGCGATGGGGCAGACGATCGCCACGCTCTCGCACCACATCAAGAACATCCTGCAAGGAATTCGCGGCGGCAGCTACCTGATCGAGGAAGGGCTCAAGGAGGAAGACAACGACGTGGTCCGCCGCGGCTGGCGGATCGTCGACAAGAATCAGGAGCGGATTTCGAACCTGGTGATGGACATGCTCACGTTCAGCAAGGACCGCGAGCCGGAGCTGGCTGAGGCCGATTTGAACCAGACGCTGGCCGACGTCGTCGAGCTGATGCAGGCGCGCGCCGGCGAGGCGGAGGTGCAATTGGCACTGGCGCGGCGCGACGACCTGCCGCAATTCCGGTTCGATGCGGACCTGTTGCACAAGGCGGTGCTGAACGTGGTGACCAACGCGATCGATGCCTGTGAGAAGCGGGCCGGAGGCCGCGTGGAGGTTTCGGTCGAGTACCAGCCGGGCGAGCAGTTCGTGCATATCGTGGTGTCCGACAACGGCGAGGGAATCGCCGCGGAGGATTTGCAGCGGATCTTCTCGGTGTTCGAGTCGAAAAAGGGTTCGCGCGGCACGGGATTGGGCCTGCCGGTGAGCCAGAAGATCATGCGCGAACACGGCGGTGACATTCGGGTCGAAAGTACGCCGGGCGCGGGCAGCCGGTTCTATCTCGAGCTGCCGACGAACGTGTCGTCGGGAGGAGCGCCAGTCAACCAGACAGAGTAGGCGGGGTGGGTCAGTCCGGGTGCCTGATTCTTGGTCAAGCTAGGATCGACGAGCCAGCAACCGATTCGCGCACCTGCGGTATAGATGATCGCGGAAGTACGTTGAAGGCACGCTATAAGGTATTGGCGGCAAATAGTTTACGGTTTGGCGGCGACGGGCGGGGACAACGTGAAGCGCGATTGGCATGGGCTGTGCGTTACGCAGGAATTGAGCGCCTACCAGGTCAACAGACGGCACACGGAGTGTGCCTACTACTTTGTCGCCAGAGTGCCTGTGGTTCCACGGCTTGGCCGGCCGAACATTCGGCCGAATCTCCCGCGGTTTCCCGAGGTGCTTTCGATTTCGCCCGTTGCAGCCCGGCTGTCTGAATTCGGGGAAGGGAGAGGTCTTCGAGTTCAGGCTGCCCGGGCGCGACGGACCGTCTTGGGTAGGACGGAATTGCATTCCGTCCCGACGGATTAGAAAACCGTCTTACTTCGACGGATTAAAAATCCGTCCTACTTACGCCCGCTCATCGACAATGATCTTGCAGCAATGGGCGCAGCGCCAGCCGTAGACATGCGGGCGGTTGAACTGCATGAAGCCGCCGTGGCCGATTTCCAGTCCGCCGATCGCCCAAATGCCCATGGTCAAGGGCGTATCGGCCGCCAGCCACTTGAGCTTGTACCTTTCGCCATAGATTCGCCCCGGCTGAAGCGGCTGGCGACAGAATGGACAAGGGGGCGGCGGCTGGTAACCGGGGGGCGGGGCTTGCGTGCTGGGCAGCGGCGGCTGGCCGACCGGGTGCATCGTCGCGGGCGGAGTGGCAGCCCGAAACGGCGACTCACCATGGGGCGCTGTGTCCATGCGTGCCAAATGCACCAAGGCGGGGACGAGATTGCGGACTCCGCACGGACAATCGATTTTCGATCCGGCCTGGTTCGGAGCCACGAGAATCTGCCGCCGGCAGCCGGTGCAATGGAAGTAATAGACCACGGCAGGCGGCGAATGCGACATCGGGGGAGTCCCGGCTAGACGGTTTCGATATACATGCCCCGCTTGCGGCGTTCGTCGCGGCGGGCGTCGTCGATCAAGGTGGCGACGCGCTTCACATCGTCGATGCCGCGGAGGAGCAGCTTTGGATCGGAGGTGTCGCTGGAAAGCAGCTTGATCGTGCCGACGCCGAACATCCGCTCGATGAGGCCCTGCTCGACAGTCACGTCGTCGATGTCGATTACCTCCACGCGGTTAATCACGCGGCGGAGCAGGCCGGTTTGATGGACGAACCGCTGGCTGGTGAGCTTGTAATGGACGCTCAAGCGTTCGTACAGGTAGAACGCCGCGAGGCAAAACCAGACGATCACGACGACGGCCCCGGCTGCCATCCAGGTAATGGGGTTAGGAATGATCACCGACAGCACGATGGCAACCAGCGTGAGGACAATCGCCAACAGCCATTGTCCATACATGGCCTTGGGCGAATAGCTTCCTTCCCAAAGCGGCCGCTCAGGCTCGCTATTGGTGGGCCGGTCGCCGCGCAGCTTCTCGACCGGCGTCTTGCCTCCCGCGGGCGCTGGATCGGCCAGACGATGGCCGCACTTGGGGCAGAAGATCGAGTCGGCAGGAGCCTGAGTGGAACAAGTGGGGCAGAGCATGGGAGTCGGGAGTCGGGAGTCGGGAGTCGGGAGTCGGGAGTCGGGAGTCGGGAGTCGGGAGTCGGGAGTCGGGAGTCGGGAGTCGGGAGTCGTTGCGCACCGGACAATCGGCTGCAGAGTATGTATTCGCTGACCGGTGCGGATTATAGGCAGTCGCGGCACGCGCGTCAGCCACTCGGAAACTTCCGTGCCTTTCCGAACATTCGGGAATATTGGCTATAGTGACGTACTTCCGACTCCCGACCCCTGATCCCTTCCGCATGCGTTGCCCCTACTGTGGCAAGGACCACGACCGCGTGAGCGATAGCCGCGCCAGCGACGACGGCGCGACGATCCGGCGGCGGCGCGTCTGCCTCCAGTGCAACCGCCGCTTCACGACCTACGAGCGGGTGGATGAGACGGGGATCAACGTCGTCAAACGCAACGGCGCCCGCGAGCCCTTCAGCCGCGACAAGATTCGCTCCGGACTGGCCAAGGCATGCTGGAAGCGGCCGGTCAGCGAAGACCAGATCAACAACCTCGTCAGCCGCGTCGAGAGCGATATTTATGCTCAGACCGAGTCGGAGATCGACAGCGTGAAGGTGGGCGAGCTGGTGATGCGGCGGCTGGCGGAGGTCGATCAGGTGGCTTACGTCCGCTTTGCCAGCGTGTATCGGCAGTTCAAGGACGTTCGCGACTTCGTCGACGAACTCCAGCCGCTATTGCGGCCGAAAGAGCCACCGAAGACTAACGGCACTGGAGGACAGTAGGGTGCATGAGTGCAACGAAATGCACCATGCATCACCAGTGCGGTGTATTTCGCTGCGCTCATACACCCTACCGGCGCTGGAGGATGAGCACCACGTCTTGTGTATCCGCGGCGATCTCGGTCGGCGTGTCGAGGCGGTAGTGAAAATCGTACGTGGCCACGAGTTTCAGCTCGGGCACGTCGGCCAACAGCCGCCGCAGCTGCCGGGCGGTGTACGTGCGGAAGACCAGCTCATCGACGATCTGCCGCGACTGGGTGGGCGTGTAGATGTCCATAACCATAAGGCAGCGTTCCGTGCGGTGGCGAAGGTCCAGGTCATGCGTCTTCAGATGCGTATTGATGGCGAGGTGCCCGCGGCGGGCCGACCAGCTTTCTTCCTCAAGCGGATTTCCTTCTGTTGGCGTCAAATGCAGTCCGAGCACATAGACGCCCCCTTTCCGCAGCGACTGGGCCACGCACCGCAGGTGCGAGCGGGCAGCATCCTCGGAAAGGAGGTGGCGGAAGCTGTTGATGGTATTGAAGGCCGCATCGACCTTGTGCGGCAGACGGAAGTCGGCCATATCGCCGACAACCACACTTGCAGGCAAGCCGTGGCGGGCCAGGCGGCGGTTGCAGTAATCAACGGCCCGCGGGTTGAGATCCAGGCCCGAAACCTTGTAGCCCGCCTGGGCCAGACGAAATACCAGCCGTCCGGTACCACACGCGGGTTCGAAGAGTCGGCGAACCTTGCCGGGGATGTGGGTGTCGAAGACGGCGAGCAGGAAATCGAACTCCGCCTTCCAATCGGAACCGAAAACGAGGTCGTAGTAGCTGGGGTAATCGTAGAGGTTGGCCGCAGCGGTTTTCATTCGCACATGTTGTAGCGGAAGTCGCCAGACTGGCAGTTTTGTAGCGGAAGTCGCCAGACTTCCGGGCGGGGGCACGAGGCCCAAACTCTGGCGAGTCCGGCCAGGCGGGTGCTACACCCTATCGCGGAAGGCCGCAACTGTCACGGGCACGGATAACGGCGCTTGAAAGTGCTCCGTCTGCGGTCTATTCTTAAGCTAATGATTCGTATGCTAATGAATTAGGGGAGGGGGGGCGGATGGCTCAGCGAATGCTCGAATACGACTTCGAAAGCAGCGCCGGTTTTTGGATTTGCACCGCGTCAAACTCGTTCCAGCGGGCGTTCAACGAGGAGTTGGCGCCGCAGGGCGTGACCTTTCGCCAGGCCCAGGTGCTCGGCTGCCTGGCGCTGGAGGGCTCGCTTTCGCAGACCGATCTGGCCGACCGGATGCGGATCGAGCCGCCCACGCTCGTGGGCATTCTCGACCGGATGGAGCGCGACGGCTGGATTCGCCGCGACGGAGACAAAACCGACCGCCGCCGCAAGCTGATTCAACCCACGCCCGCCGCCAAGCCGGCCTGGTCGAAGGTCGTGGCGGCCGCCCACCGCGTCCGCGAGCGGGCGACCCGCGGGATGTCGGCGGCCCAGCTCGAGCAGCTTCGCAAGCTGCTCGCCACGGTGCGGGCCAATCTGGAGCAGCACGTCCAGACGAAGGAGGCAGGCTAATCATGCAATCCTCTCGCTGGCTTCCAATTGGCACGGCAGTCATCGGTGTGGCAATCCTGGCCGCGCTAGCGACTGCTTTTGTCCTTCCGGCCGGCACCATGGCCCAGGCGCCCAAAGGCAAAGGGGGCCCACCGGGCGGTCTGTCCAAGGTCGTCGTCACACAGGCCCAAACTGCCGAGGTGGCCGAGCAGCGGTCGTTCGTCGGCACCGTGAAACCGATCCGCCGCAGCCTCGTCGGCAGTGCTGCCGCCGGACGCGTCGAGCAATACCTCATCAACGAAGGCGAGCCGGTGACCGAGGGCCAGCCGATCGCGATTCTGCGCCGCGGCATCATTCAGGCGGAGCTGGATGCGGCGAAGGGAACGCTGGCCATGCGCCAGGCCGAGCTGGCGGAGCTGGAGAAGTCGCTGAAGGACGAGATCGAGCAGGCGGCGGCGAAGCTCGACAATGCGGAGGGGCAATTCGCGTTCCGGCAGAGCAAGGTCGATCGCGACAAGGCCCTGGGCACGTCGATCGCCCGCGAAATCCTGGAAGAAGACACATCGCTGGCCATTCAAGCCGCGGCGACCGTTCGCGAAAGCCGGGCGGCCCTGCGTATGCTCACCTCGGGGCCGCGCGAACAGAAGACGCTTCAAGCCAAGGCCCGCGTGGATACGCAAGTTGCCGAAGTGCAGCGGCTGACCGAGCAGTTCGAGCGGCATACCATGTTTGCCCCGTTCGACGGATTTGTCTCGGCCGAGCAC
>JAKEHX010000336.1 GCA_022614795.1 Planctomycetaceae bacterium
GCTGATTGCCGTGCCGACAACCGCCGGTACCGGGAGCGAGACCACGGGCGTGGCGATTTTTGATCTGGTCGAGCGGAAGGCCAAGACCGGCATTGCCCATCGTCACCTCCGGCCGCACCTGGGGATCGTCGATCCGGAGAACACCCGCACGCAGCCGCCGGCCGTCGCGGCCGCGGCGGGTCTGGACGTGCTGAGCCACGCCCTCGAATCGTACACGGCAATTCCGTTCGATCGCCGGCCGCGGCCAGAGCGGCCGATCTTGCGTCCGGCCTACCAGGGAACCAACCCAATCAGCGATTTATGGGCGATCAAGGCCCTGGAGATTGTGGCGGAGTTCCTGCCGCGGGCAGTCGCCGACACCAGCGATGACGAGGCCCGCGGCCAAATGTCCTTGGCGGCGGCCATGGCGGGCATCGGATTCGGCAATGCCGGAGTGCATCTGCCCCACGGCATGTCGTACCCTGTTGCCGGCATGGTCCGCGGATTCCGACCGGCGGGTTATGACGTGGGGCATCCGCTCGTGCCGCATGGCATGTCAGTGATCCTGCACACCCCGGCTGTCGTGCGGTTTACGGCTCCGGCGTGTCCAGAGCGGCACCTGCAAGCGGCGGCAGCCCTCGGGGCCGATGTCCAGGGAGCGGCTGCCGAGGATGCTGGTGAAATCTTGTCGCAGCGCGTGATTCACTTCATGCGGCTGCTCGGCATGCCCAACGGGCTCGCGGCCGTCGGCTACACCGAGGCGGACATCCCCGCGCTGGTCGAGGGAACGCTGCCTCAGCATCGGGTGACGAAGCTTTCGCCGCGCGCGGCGGGCGAAGCAGAGCTCACCGAGCTGTTTCGGGCATCGCTAAAGATTTGGTGAAATGGCGGAGCAAAAAATGAATCCGATGTTGGCTGACGCTCCCGCGGTGCCGCTCTTGGCGGGCGACCAGTGGTGGTCGCCGAATGCGACGGATTATCAGCCCGTGTTCAATCCGTCTCGCGGCGAAATCATCGCCCGCGTGCCGATGGGCGGCGCGGCCGAGGTCGAGCGGGCCGTGCAGGCCGCGGCCAAGGCCTTTCCGGCCTGGTCAAAGACCCCGGCCCCGGCACGCGCGGCGAGGTTGTTCGCGCTGAAGGCGCTCCTTGAGGCGCATTTCGACGAGCTGGCGGCCCTCGTCACGCGCGAAAACGGCAAGACGCTGGACGAAGCCCGCGGCGATGTGCGCCGCGGCATTGAAGTCGTCGAATTCGCCTGCTGCATCGCACACCTGGCAAAAGGAGAAGCTCTGCCTCAAGTCGCCGACCACCTCGATGGCGTGACGCTCCGTGAGCCGCTCGGCGTGTGCTGTGGGATCACGCCGTTCAACTTCCCGGCAATGGTGCCGCTGTGGATGTTCCCCCTGGCGATCGCTTGCGGAAACACGTTCGTCCTCAAGCCGAGCGAGAAGGTGCCGCTGACGGCTGTGCGACTGGCGGAGCTGGCGCTGGCCGCGGAGATTCCGCCGGGAGTGCTGAACGTGGTCCACGGAGGGCGGGAGGCGGTCGATGCCCTCCTCGTACACCCGCAAGTAGCGGCCGTCAGTTTCGTCGGCTCGACGTCAGTGGCTCAGCACGTGTATGCCACGGCGTGCCAGCAAGGCAAGCGCGTCCAGGCAGCGGGCGGGGCCAAGAACGTCATGGTCGTCATGCCCGACGCCGAGCCGGATTCGACCATCCGGGCGATCATGGGCGCCGCGTATGGCTGTGCTGGGCAGCGCTGCATGGCGGGGTCCATCCTGCTGGGAGTCGGCGATGCCGCACCGCGGGTCCAGCAGCGGCTGTCGGATGCGATCGGCGATCTGCTCGTCGACGACACATCCGCCAATCCCGCGGCCCAGATGGGACCGGTCATCGACCCCGCCGCGCAACAGCGGGTCACGAGCCACGTTCGCCAGGGTGTGCAACAGGGAGCGCGTCTCTTTCAGGGCGGCCGGAATGAGCTGCCAGCGGAGGGATTCTTCGTCCGCCCGACGCTGCTTTGCGATGCGGCTCCCGATTCAGCCGCGGCCCAGGATGAGGTTTTCGGCCCGGTGCTGACGATGCTGCATACCCGCGATCTCGACGAAGCGATCGCCTGGGCCAACCGCTCGCCCTACGGCAACGGCGCGGCGATCTTCACCAGCCACGGCGGAGCGGCCCGACAATTTGCCCGCGAGATTCAGTGCGGCATGGTCGGCGTCAACGTGGGCGTGCCTGCCCCGATGGCCGTGTTTGCGTTTTCCGGTTGGAACCGCTCGTTCTTCGGGGACCTGCACGTGCAAGGGACTGAAGGGGTCATGTTCTACACGCGACAAAAG
The DNA here is from genome assembly GCA_022614795.1 of Planctomycetaceae bacterium. Lineage (GTDB taxonomy): Bacteria > Planctomycetota > Planctomycetia > Pirellulales > Pirellulaceae > CAYLLN01. Next base: position 2,319 of record JAKEHX010000336.1, read on the forward strand.
CTCATCCTTTCGCGCTGGGACGCAACCTACCAGCGGCACCAGGGCTGGTAACGTGGACTGCGAAAGTTGTTGTTTCTGGCGAACCTCTCTGGCTCATTACCGTGTCGCACCCAAACGAGAGGCCGTCTCGGGCCTTACGCAGAATTCCTCGGCTGTTAGAATTGGTCACAATAAGAACTTGCGGCAACCGCGGAGGGGTGCATGTCATCGCCCGGTTGCTGCGAATCTTCAATCGATGCTGCCATTCGCGGCATCAAGAGCCTGTAGCTCAGTCGGTAGAGCAACGGACTTTTAATCCGTAGGCCATGGGTTCGAGTCCCATCAGGCTCACTCAGTCATTAAAGAGCTGTGCTGGTGAGCGCTACGCCAGCAGGTCGCTCAGCACGCGGCCGTGCACGTTGGTCAGCCGGCGGTGGATGCCGTTGTGATAATAGGTCAGCCGCGTGTGGTCGATTCCCAGGAGGTGCAGGATTGTGGCGTGGAAATCATGGACGTCCACGGGGTTTTCGGCGGCCTTCCAACCGATGTCGTCCGACGTGCCGTAGGCGATGCCGTGCCTTAGCCCAGCCCCAGCGAGCCAGACGCTGAAGGCGTCGGCGTTGTGATCGCGGCCGGCGCCAGCTTTGTCGCCGGCACTTTCGGCATAGGGAGTGCGGCCGAATTCGGTGTTGAAGATCACGAGCGTATCGTCCAATAGGCCCCGCTCGCGCAGGTCGCCCAGCAGGGCCGCTACGGGCCGATCGATCTTGGCGGCTTCGCGGCGGTGGTTTTCGGGAACACTGCCGTGGGCATCCCAGTGGACTTCCTGCCCGAAGGCGGCCCCACTCCAAAGTTGCACGAAGCGGACGCCACGCTCGACCAGCCGTCGCGCAAGCAGGCAGCCGCGGGCGAAGTCGGCGCACTCCTTCTGCTCGACGCCGTAGCGATTGAGCGTGGCGGCTGACTCTCGTGCCAGGTCGGCTGCCTCGGGAACGGCAAGCTGCATGCGAGCTGCCAGCTCATAGCTGCGGAGTCGGCCCTCCAGCGCATCGTCCCCGCCGCGCAGTTCCAGATGCCGCCGGTTGAGCGCTGCCAGGGCCGCAAAGCGGGCAGCCTGCGTCGCGCTATCGATGCTGGATGCGGGAGCGAGGTCGCGTACGGGCGGGCCGCTGGTGCTCAAGACCACTCCCTGGTGCCGCGCGGGGAGAAAGCCGCTCGTCCAGTTGTTCGCCCCGCCCGTGGGCAGCGAGCGGCTGTCGGGCAGGACGACAAACGTGGGCAGGTTATCGACTTCGCACCCCAGTCCGTAGGAAATCCAGGTTCCGGCCGCGGGGAAGCCCAAAGTGCGAAAGCCGCTGTTGGCTTCGTAGGTCGCCGGCGTATGGTTGCCGGTGCCGGACCACATCGAGCGGATCACGGTCAGCTCGTCGGCCACTTCGGCCAGATGCGGAAAGAGGTCCGAGACCCACAGGCCGCTCTGCCCGCGCTGCTTGAACTCGAAGTGGTGCCGGTGCAACAGGCCCACCTTGCCCATGAAGGCCACCGGTTTCTCCTTGCCGGGGACCGGCTGGCCATGCAGCCGAGCCAGCTCCGGCTTGTAGTCGAACGAATCGACCTGGCTCAAGCCGCCTTGCAGGAATATCTGAATCGCCCGCTTGGCCTTGGCAGGATGATGCGGGGGCGGGTCGGCCGCTTCGCCGCGAATCGGGCTGGCCGTGGAGTCACGCCCAAGTAGTGAGGTCAGCGCAATCCCGCTCAGCCCCGTGGCAAACTGGCCCAGCAGATTGCGCCGGCTGCATTGCGACGAGCCGAATTGCGGATTGCGGATTGCGGATTGCGGATTTGAGGGCAGCATGAGCAATCAGTCGATGTAGAGGAATTCGCTGGCATTGAATAGGACCAGGCAGAACTGTGCTAACCCGTTTTTGGCAACGAAGTTCTGCGCAAACTCGACCTCGTCCGCATCCGGCTGGCGGGCAAACGCCAAGGCATAAGCCCGGCGGATTTGTGCGGCTTCGTCGCCATTGGCCTCGCGAGTGAGCCGCTCGGCGAAGCGCTGGGCCGCGTGCTCCATGAACTTATTATTGAGCAGCGACAAGGCCTGCAGCGGCGTGGTCGTCACCGAGCGGCGTGGAGCGGGCACAGAAGGGTCCGGGCAATCCAACAAGTCCAGAAGCGGGCTCGTCCCGGCCCGCACTGCCGTGCGATACAGGCTGCGGCGATTGAACTCGCCGCCAACCGCGTCGAAGACCGTGTAGTTCTCGTTGTTGCCCGCACTTTTAACCGTGAAGTCGCGATAACCGCTTCCGCCCAGCCGCGGATCGAGGTCGCCGGAAACCGCGAGTACCGCGTCGCGAAACGTCTCGGCCTCCAAACGCCGGGGCGACTGCCGCCACAGCAGGCGATTCTCGGCATCGACCAGTTGCGGATTGCGGATTTCGGATTTCGGATTCTCGGGACTTTGGACCTTGGACAATGGACTTTGAATTCGACTGGCCTGCCGGTACGTCGCCGAGAGCACGATGAGCCGTTGAACTCGCTTCAGGCTCCACGGCCGGCCTTCGGCAGGCCGGATGAGCTGGTCCGCCAGCCAGTCGAGCAGCTCCGGATGGGACGGCTGGCCGCCCTGAAAGCCAAAATCGCTCGGCGTGCGGACCAGGCCGGTGCCGAAGTGATGGGCCCAGAGGCGGTTGACGATGACTCGCGGCGTCAGCGGATTGCCCGCATGTGCGATCCACTCGGCCAGGGACTTGCGCCGCTCGGCTTCGGGAGAATCCTGGGCCAGCCCCCAATCGGACGAGAGGCCGCCCACCGCAGCGATCCCGCGCGGGGACACGACTTCGCCCGGCTGCCGAAAGTCGCCGCGAGCGAGTATCCGCCAGGCGTCCGGCTGCTTGGGAACTGTGACATGCACCGGCCCGCCTTCCAACAATCGCACCACACTTTCCAGGCGCGAGCGGCGCGCGGCCAGTTCGGGTTTCTGCGCGTCGCTGGCAGACTGTTCCTCCGCGGCCAGTTTCTCCATATCCGCTTTGAGTGACGCGATTCGTTCTTGCGCGGCGGCTCGGCCGGCGTCCATCAGGCTCTCGCGCTCGTCCCCTTGATAGATTCCGCCCAAGGCCGCGGAGATTTGATAGAACTCTCGCTGCGAAATCGGATCGAACTTGTGGTCGTGGCAGCGGCTGCAATTCACCGTCAGGCCGAGGAAAGTCTGGCAGACAACACCGACCAGCCCCTCGAGTTCCTCTTCGCGGGCGAACGCCCGCATGTCGGGCGTGCCGTTGTTATAAGCAGTCAGATCGTACGGGCCCATGACGAGAAATCCGCTGGCCGCAACAGCGAGCGGATCGTCGGGCCGCAAAACGTCGCCGGCGATCTGCCAGCGGATGAAGTCGTCGTAGGGCAGGTCGGAGTTGAAGGCTTCGACGACGAAATCGCGGTATTTCCAGGCATTTGGCCGCAGCTTGTTCCGTTCGAAGCCCTGGCTTTCGCCGTAGCGGACGATGTCGAGCCAATGCCGCGCCCAGCGCTCGCCGTAATGCGGCGAATCGAGCAGCCGGTCCACCAGCCGCTCATACGCCCGCTCATCGGCGTCGTTGACGAACTCGTCGACCTGGGCGGGCGTCGGCGGCAGGCCGATGAGGTCAAACGACAATCGGCGAATCAGCGTGCGGCGATCGGCCTGGGGCGAAGGCTCGAGTCCCTTGTCACCCAGCTTCGCCAAGATGAACGCGTCGATTGGATTTTGGATTTTGGATTTTGGATTTTCGATTGCGGGAACCGGCGGAGATCGAAGCGACTGGAGCGACCACCAGTTGTAGCCGGCCCGGCGATCGCTGCTGTAGAGGAAAGGGTCGATCGGGTCGCTGCTCCACTTGGCCCCGTTGGCCACCCACTGGCGCAAGAGGGTCCGCTCGTCCGCGGCGAGTTGCGGCCGACCCTCGGGAGGCATCTCCCCCTTCTCGACGCGCTCGATCATCAGGCTGCGATCGGGATGGCCCGCCTCCAGCGCCGGCCCGCTGTCGCCCCCTTTCAGCGCAGTGGCGCGACGTGTCAGGTCGAGCCCGCCCTTGCGGTCCGAGCCGTTGTGGCACTCCAGGCAGCGCCGCGCGACGAGCACGCTCACACTTTCGTCGGGCGAGGCGCCGTATGCATCGAGTGGGACAAGCGCCAGCGACGCTGCTGCCAGCAAAACGAAACAGCTCCCGGCGGCCGTCAATCGGCGCGGAATAAATAGTCGGCCAGGGATCGCTAGGTTCGACATGAGAAGTCAATGGAGCTGCGGCGGCCAGCCATGCATTATGGCCTGGACAGCCGGGCGGCGTTACAGCGGACGCGGCAACGAATTAAAGCGGCGCTAGAGGGTCCAGCGGCCGAGCCGCGATCATTTGGACGAGGGCAATTGGCGCAGGTGCGTAATGACCTCGTCCGCGGACATCACGTCGCCCAGGTCCATGTCGATGTCGAGCAGGCTGACTTCATGAAATAACTCGCATCGCTCTCCGACCGCCTCGCGCGGCACGATGACGCGATAGCTGTCCGTGGCGTCCCGACAGGTGGCATAAACGCAATGGCTCGTGCTGACCCCCGTGACGATGAGCGTATCGATCTCCAGGGAGGCGAGCATCTCGTGGAAGTTCGTGCCCTTGAACGCCGAGGCGTAGCGCTTGTGGATGAGCTTCTCGCCCGGCCGGCGCGCGAGGCGAGAGTCGAGGTCGAATCGCCCATCGTCGGCTCCGCTCAGATTGAGCCGCAGCTTTTTGTTTTGCGGGCTAGGCGGATCAGCCGGATCGAAAGCGAACGTGGTGAAGAACACGGGAATCTTTGCGGCACGGGCTTCGCTCAGCAACCGGCAGGCATTCTGCACGACAAACTCGAGATCGCTGCCAATCTGGGCCTGGGGCTGGGTCCAGAACTTTGCCAGGTCGATCACGAGCAGGGCCGGACGCTTCCCGAATCCGACGCGGCCGCCCCAGCCGCGCTTTAAATAACGCTCGCGCAGGTCGGCGAGGTGCTGACGGAGCGGGCCGCGCAGAGCGTCCGGCAATCGCAGATCGGCCGACCCAAATGGCACCTTGTGGTCTTCACTACTCATGATTGCTGCCTTGGTCTTTACCGCTTCTCTGACGGACCCACTTCCACACTGATTTCCTGATTCTCGGCCGCAGCGGGCCGCGCGATGCGCTCGGTGCCCCAGGTCACCTCCACATCGCACAGCTTCGCCTGTCCGAGGCCAAAGTGGGCCCGCGCTTCTTCCGTGCTGGCGTACCCGGTGCCGATGGCGATGTCCTTCCGTCCCAATAGGCGCTTCGGGTCACCCAGGCCGCCCGCTTCGTACACTCGGACAATCGCGCCGATGCCCATCGTATTGACGCCCGGCCGCCGCCCAGCCACCCGCACCGCCAGCCAGTTGCCTCCCGATGTGGCGTTCCGGAACAGATAGTTCGGCTGGTTTTCAAACCAACTCGCCATGAATACGTCGAGCCGCCCGTCCCGGTCGTAATCGGCCAGCGGCGCTGGAGCGTAATAGCTGAACATCTTGTCGTACGGCGGCGGGCTGAATTTCAACTCGCCCCCTTTCTCGGCGAGATTCCGCAGCACTACCGGCTGAACCGCTCCACGCTCGTCGCGATAAATCACCGCCAGAAACAAATCGGGCCGGCCGTCGTTGTCCATGTCCTCCAGAGCGACGTGTGTCGTCTTGATTGGGTTTTCCCGAGTGCCGGGGGGAAACAGCTTACCCAGGCCCGCCGACTCGCTCACGTGCACCAGATCGGGAATACCTTCGGCAACGCCCCGGTTGTGATAGACGTGAAGCCGCGTCGGCACGCCGTGCTCCGTGGTGACCAGATCGAGCAAGTCGTCGCCGTTCAGATCGCACAGTGCAGCGCCGCAGTGCATTCCCTCCCTGGCATCGGCGGGCGGCATCGAGAACCGGCCCGGGTGCGCCTCTTGATACGCATCTTTGCCGCGGGAAACAAACAGCCGATTGCTGCCGGCGACGAAGACATCGGGCCGGCCGTCCTGGTTGACGTCACCGATGGCCAGGCCCAGCCCCTGCGTTTTTTCCTGGGGCAAGCCGAGCCTGGCCGAAACCTCCGCAAATCCAAACTGGCCTTTGTTTTCCAGCACGAGCAGCCTGGCCTTGGCCTCGGACTGCTTGCCATAAGAACCGTCGGCGATCACCAGATCCAACAGCCCATCGTCATTGACGTCGATGGCGGAGGCGTTGCGCATGCCAATGCGGCCCGGCCAGTCGCCGCTCGTAGGCGTCGCGTCACGGAACTTTCCACTCCCCAGGTTCTCCAGCAACCGGCTTCCCTGATGGTTTGGGCTGGTGACATGGTTGGCGACGAGGAGGTCCAAATCGCCATCGTTATCCAAATCGGCCAGCAGCACGCCGGCGCAGCGCGCGTTGCGGTCGCTGGCCTGCACCGCCGCGTCGTCCACGAAGCTGAACCCTTCCGCCTTGTTCAAAAAAAGCATGTTGGGAATTGGAGCCTCGGGACCTTCGAACCACTTGCGAGCGGCGAAAGCGCCGATATAGAGGTCGGGCCGGCCGTCGCCGTCGACATCGCCCCAACCGGCGCCGTGAGCATAGCGCCACGGCCGGTGCATCGGATGGCTCTCCAGATATTTGCCCAGGCCCGTTTTTGCGGTGGCATCTTCAAAGACGATCGGCTCCGCGGCCGACGCCATACTCGCTACTAGAAACAGAGGAATCAGAAATCGCATGGCTGGAATTGATCTAGGGGTCAGTCTTCGCTGCAAATTCGCGGGGAATGGCACGTCACAGATTGCCCACCGGATTGCCGTCATCGCGCCGGGCGGCGTTCAGGAAAACGCCAAGATTCACCGTATAGGAGATGAGTCGCACGCTGCCGTCACTGAGCAGGGCTGTCATGCCGGCCGGGTGAGCCGAGCCAAAGCTGCGGGTAATTGTAATTTGCACGGCTGCGGTGTTGTTATGGCGAATGTCCTTGATCGGCGGATTAGTGCCCGCCAGATTTAAAATGGAGGCAGGGCTGCCGTCGGCCCAGCCGGTGATCCAGCCGCCCCGATGCCAGTCCGTTTCGACGGTGGCTGGGGCGTTATACCACTGGATCGCCTGGGAGCGCTCGGCCGCCATGAGCGTGTTGGAAGTCCCATCGGTGATGACGGCGCTCCGCACCGGTTGAACCGTGCGGCGCGACTGAACCACGACGCCGTCGGCGCCGTTGTTGACGCTGCCGCGGCAGCCGGCGTAGTCGAGTTGGGCCCGCAGCCCCACCGTCCGTCCGGGAAAATTGATGTCAAACACCGTCGGTGGGCGGCGGCTGGGGCAGAAATAAATCTTGACGGGCGTGGCCTTCACCAGGTTGTCGTCGAGCTGTTGATAAAGGGGCTGCTGCTCTATGTAAGGCAGTATCTGGTAGGTCCAGTTCCAGCTTTGGTCGCTTAACGTGGCGGGAGTGCCCGTTGCTGGCGTGGGCGCTATCGCTCCGCTGGCGGTCACCCAGGCGCGGTTCGTATCGGCTCCTCCCCATCCTGTGCTAGCGCCAATGTTTGCGCCGTTGCCGCCGTTGGGAAAGGCGCCGTAGGTGTCGTGGTGTAGCTGAAACCCCAGACCAATCTGCTTCAGGTGGTTGGAGCACTGCGTCCGGCGGGCGGACTCGCGAGCCGCTTGGACCGCCGGCAAAAGAAGCGCAACAAGGACGCCAATGATGGCAATCACGACCAAGAGCTCGACGAGGGTGAAGGCCTGTCGCGCGGCGCAGCGGGACGAGGACGTTGGACGCATGGCGAAGCTCCTGGCATCGGGTATCAGATGATTGATGTATGCGCTTTTTTCGAGGCGGCGACCGCCAGACGGCCACCGCTGCCACTTCACTCTCCCGTCGGCTTGTGTCTCTGGGCAAACGACGCTTGGGCGAATTCATCATCGGTCATTTGAATAACGTCGCGCGACGTCAGGAGCACGTAGCGCTTTCCTTCGGCGCCCTTCTTCTCGTAAGCCAAGACGTCCTTGGAGATCTCAGCTCCCAGGTCCACGTCCAGAATGATCACGTAAGGTTGGCCGTCGCGGGATGAGATCAGCACTTCGTCCGGCGGACCGACCCAGCCCACATCGTGGAAGTCTACCAAGACCTGCTTGATTTCATCCACCGATCGCGGCGGCTTTCGGCGCATCCCGATGACCGAATCATAGGCCCGTGCGATCGAGCGCAGGTCGGTCGTGGTTTCATCCTCGCCGGACTGCGCCTGAGACGAGCAGCCGCTCGATGCTGCGGCGATCGCCGCGGCGAAGAAAACCGCACAGAGTTGGCGTAGCATGCGCCCGCTCCCATGGCCTGTCCGATTTCGAGCAGCACCGGATCATCAGTGTACCGAAGCGCCGCCCAGCCGCAAACGAAAAGCGGAGCTTCAGTCCCATTGGCCCACAGAAGATTGTATTCTGGTGGCAGTTGTGATCGGGTGGCAGCATTTACCTATCTCGTGAGGCGCTCCATGCCCGCGACTTTCAAGCAGCTGACCGATTTCCTCGTCAACCTGGGGATCGACGAGATCGCCCACACGCAAAAGAATTACCTCGCGCACTTGATCAGCGTCTATAAGCTCATGCAGGCCCGCGGTTGTGACGAGGAATTGTGCCGGGCCGGCCTGTTTCATTCCATCTATGGAACGGAAAAGTTCCAGGGATTCAAGCTGCCTCTGACGCAGCGCGCGGAGCTGGCCGAATTGATCGGCAGCCGGGCCGAGCGGCTGGCGTACTGGAATTGCGTGATGGACCGCTCATCGCTGGACGCGCTGCTGGCGCAGGAGAACGAGCCGCTACCAGTCAAGAACCGCGAAACGGGCGAGATGATGCCCCTCACGCGCCGCGAGCTGGACGACCTGTGCTGCGTGCATCTGTTCGATTGGCTCGAGCAGGCGCCGCGCTCGCGTTTTGGGTGGGACTATCGCCGCCAGGCCTACCGCCAAATGGCCGAGCGGCTGGGCGGCGGTGCACTGGCGGCGTACGAGCAGGTTTTTGCGGGCGAACCAAACACGCCGTCCCCTCGGGCGTGAAAAGATCGGCGAGCCCAGTAGCCCGCCACTTGCGGTTGACCGCCCGGTTCGCATAATGCGCCGAGTTTGAACTTGCGGCATCCGCACCCTGTGCAGAAAGGTCTCAAGTGCTTTATGAAC
>JAKEHX010000337.1 GCA_022614795.1 Planctomycetaceae bacterium
AGGCCTGGCCGACGAAACCGGCTGGTTCAGCTGGGAGCGGTTCTTCCGCCGCACCGATCGGCTGGTGAAGTGGCTCGACGAGCGCCAGTGGCGGCCGCTCCGCCGCCGTGCGCTCGCCGCCGCCGAAGAGTGGATGACCACGCGCTTTGCCCATAGCGACGGCCTGGGCGCGATTTTCCCGCCGATCATTTGGAGCGTCATCGCGCTCAAATGCCTGGGCTACGACGACACCAGCGCCGAGCTGCGCTATAACCTCGACCAGCTCCGGGCCCTCACCATCGAGGAGCACGACACGGCCCGCCTCCAGCCGTGCACCTCGCCCGTGTGGGACACGACGCTCGCCTTGCGGGCCCTGGCCGGCTGCGGGCTCGCGCTGGACGACGAACCGATCGCGGCGGCGGTCGATTGGCTGCTTGACAAAGAAGTGACGCGGCCCGGCGACTGGTCGCAAAACGTCGCCGCGGCCCCCGGCGGCTGGTACTTCGAACACCACAACGAGTTCTATCCGGACGTCGATGATACGGCGATGGCGCTGATCGCGCTCGGCGAGGTCAGGGGCCAGAGTTCCAAGTTTCAGGTTCCAAGTTCCAAGTTGACCCAGCCGGACTCAACTAGGAACTTGGAACTTGGAACCTTGAACTCTCCCGCCGCTTCGCGGATTCGCGGGCTGACCGCCGGTGCCGAGCGGGCCCGCCGCTGGATGCTGGCCATGCAGAACCGCGACGGCGGCTGGGGGGCCTTCGATAAAGACAACGACAGCCAGTTCCTCTGCCGCGTGCCCTTTGCCGATCACAATGCGATGATCGATCCCAGCACGCCCGATCTGACGGCCCGCGTCCTGGAGGCCCTGGCCCTGTGGGGCGCGAGGCCCGCCGAGCCGCACATCCAGCGGGCCGTCGCCTATCTCCGCCAGACGCAAGAGCGCGACGGCAGTTGGTTCGGCCGCTGGGGCGTCAACTACATTTACGGCACCTGGCAGGTGCTCGTCGGCCTGACCGCGACGGGTGTGGCGATCGACGACCCCGCGGTGAAGCGCGGCGCTAACTGGCTTCTGTCCTGCCAGCAAGCCTGCGGCGGTTGGGGCGAATCGGCCGACAGCTACGAACATCCCGAGCTGCGCGGCCAGGGCCCCTGCACGCCGTCGCAATCGGCCTGGGCCCTGTTGGGCTTGATGGCGACGCAGCGGAACGCCACAGAGGGCGTTCCCTTCAGCGCCGCCGAGAGCGTTCCCTACAGTCCGGCCCATCCCGCCATTGAGCGCGGCATCCGCTACCTCCTCGACACCCAGAATCCCGACGGCAGCTGGGACGAAGCCGAATTCACCGGCACCGGCTTTCCCCGCGTCTTCTACCTCCGCTACCACTACTACCGGATCTACTTCCCGCTCTTAGCGCTCACGACCTACCAAAATCAAAGCGGTAAATCGTTCAAAGTTCAAAGTTCAAAGTTCAAAGTTGATTCGGGAACACGCAGTGAACTTTGAACCTGGAACTTGGAACTTGGAACCCAATCGACCCCGCCATACCATGTCTGTTCCGATTTCCCAAGCCTGGACCGTCGCCGCCTACGTCCTCCGCCAGAAGCTGCGGGGCATCCAGCGCTATCCGCTCGTGCTGATGCTCGAGCCCCTCTTTCGCTGCAACCTGGCCTGTGCCGGCTGCGGCAAGATCCAGTTTCCGGCCGAGATCCTCCGCCGCCAGCTCAGCCCCGAGCAGTGCCTGGCCGCTGCCGATGAATGCGGCGCGCCGGTGATTTCCATTCCCGGCGGCGAGCCCCTCTTGCACCCGCAGATCGACCAGATCGTCTCGGGCCTCGTCCAGCGGCGGAAGTTCGTTTATCTCTGCACCAACGCCCTCAAACTGGAAGAGTCCCTGCCGCGGTTTACCCCGTCCAAGTATCTGGCCTTCTCCGTCCACATGGACGGCCCGCGCCACGAGCACGACCTGGCCGTCTGCCGCCAGGGGACTTACGACATCGCCGCCAGAGCCATCAAGGCGGCCCTCGCCCGCGGCTTTCGCGTGACCACCAACACCACGCTCTTTGCCGGCGCTGATCCCGACCGCATCCGCAGTTTCTTCGACGAAATGATGGCCCTCGGCGTCGAAGGGATGATGATCTCGCCCGGCTACAGCTACGAGAAAGCGCCCGATCAGGACCACTTCCTCCGCCGCGAGCAAACGACGCGTCTCTTCCGCGCCATCCTGAGCCGTGCCAAGCGGGCCTGGAAGTTCAACCAGACGCCGCTCTTTCTCGAGTTCCTTCAGGGCCGCTTTGACCTTGAGTGCACGCCGTGGGGCAGCCCGACCTACAACATTTTCGGCTGGCAGCGGCCGTGCTACCTCCTCGGCGAAGGCTATTGCCAGTCGTTCCGCGAGCTGATGGAAACGACCGACTGGTCCCAGTACGGCCGCCAAAGCGGCAATCCCAAGTGCCGCGACTGCATGGTCCATTGCGGCCATGAGCCCAGCGCCGTATCCGCGACGTTCAATTCTCTCCGGGGCCTGGTGCGATCGGCCCGCCTGACCATCGGCCCCGCGTAGCCGCCGCGTCCACGCGGCGTCTATCGCACCCCCCTTCGTCCTCGTCGTCGTCCTCGATTGTGCGTCGGCCGTCAGCCGTTGGACCGCATTCGATTAAACATTTGCCACAAAACCGTTCCAAATTCCGCCCGTTTAACTCCGTAACCCCTTACGCACCAAGCCCTTCTGATCTCGACCCGCGCCGCTGCGACTTTAAAAGTTTAATCGCGATCCAGCTTCTCCAAACTGCCGCATCCCTCCTCATTGATCCTGTCTCGCAAACGCCGGAGACAAGCCACCGCGGATCGCGCGGTCAACGTGGATTTTGGCAACGCGCTTTCCACCGGGCTTGTCCCGGTGGGACAGCAACTGGCGGCTACACACGAGCCCCCGCAACGTTTTCGCATCGCTTTCCGCCGCCGCAGGCGGCGGAAAGTGATGCGAGGGCGCGCGGGAAGGAACGCCACTAGCTGCCAGTCAATTTCCCGCCGGGGCAAGCCCGGCGGTGAAATGCCGTGAACTCGACCCCGTAAATCTAACCAGCCGACCGACTACTGTCAACAATACCACTACATATTGTATGTCCATATACTTCGACCTACCACCGGTAGTAGTCGGGCCCCCGAAAGTATGGCGTGGCAGCCGGTCGGGATGGGACAAGATCGGGCGGGCGAGGCTCCGCCGAGCCGCCATGGCGTGAGATCGATGACATAGGTTGTCATTCCCACACGGATTTCTTCAAAATCGCCCCTCGCGCTGGGTTGTATTTCCTTTTGGGTGCGATAAACTGCCCCCACTTTCTCTCTGGGGCAATCCTCTCTTCGCACCATGGAGCCACAATGCTTCGCCGCCTCGTCCGCGCTGTAGGGAACGCCCTCCGTGGCGTTCCGTCTGCCCTCCGTGGCGTTCCTGGCATCCGCCAAGCCGCTGCCTATCTCGCCCCCCCCTCCCAATTTAACGAGCGTCGTCGCGGCGGCTTTCGTCGTGCCCGGCTACGCCACGCAAGGCGCAATGAGTTCTTCAGGCCCCTCGTAGAATCGCTCGAAGGCCGCCAACTTCTCACCGGCATCACGGTCGAAGCCGACGCACCGACCTACACCGAAGGGCAGACCGCCTGGTTCACGTTCTACTTCGACCAGCCCGCGCCGCAGGCGTTCCAGCTCGACCTTTTGCTGTCCGGCGGCCCTGGCGGCCCGACGGGCTACGTGATGCCCGTCGCGCAAGGGCAAACCAGCGCCCACGTCGACTTCCCCACCACTGACAACAGCACTCCGAACGATAGCTACTATCTGAATCTGGCGATCATGGGCAGCAGCGAACCAGGCGCCACTGGTCCGTTTGATTCGGGGTCAACGCAGATTCTGGACAATGATGCTGGCGGCGGTCCGCCGGGCACCACTCCGCACGTCTGGATCAGCGGAGGCCGAGATGTAATCGAAGGGGGCAGCGTGCCAAACGCATTCACAATCACGCGCTACATGGCGGAGGGTCCGCTCACTGTGCATCTACAAGTCGGTTCCGGCGCAGCTTCGGGGAGCGATTATGACAGCCCATTGCTCGCGGCGGGTATGGTGACTTTCGCCCCCGGCCAATACGCGATCGACATCCCCGTCTCCGGCATCGACGACATAATCCTCGAAAAGGCGGAAAGCATCACCGTCAACATCCAGCCAAGCAGCGCGTACGTCATTCAAGTCGGAGCGGCGACCTCGTACATTCACGATGGAGACCACGGAATCGTAAACACGCCGTTTACCGTTGAATGGGAAGAAGCCGAAGACGACTGGCGATCGGTAGAATCCAACGAGACATTGTGGGCAGGCGTGCCCCATCGTTGGATTGCCACGATTCCGCCGCAGCTTGTGGGCGAAATCACGGAGATCGTATTCTTTTGCCGGCCGCATGACGATCCGGCTGCTTCCTGGGTGGGGTTCGCCGGCCGGTATTTCGGTTCTGAGACGACGGAGTACTTCGTCGAAGGCTTTCCGGGCCTTGGCGACTGGGACATCATGTTCGTCGCCCACTACGGCGGGCTATTGTCGTGGTTCCAGGCCGATGCGCAGCGAAAACCTGCGAACAGGATTGCCAGCATCAATTGGTCGCGCGGTCATGACGAGCAGCGGTTTGAACAAGGCGCATTCATCGAAGGACTCGTCGATCGAGTATTCCCTGAACGAATCTCACCCTTCCAGACTCATGACAACCAGAACAAGGTCAAGCTCACCGTCAGCCTTGAAAGACCGATTCCCCCTGGATTCCTTGGCAACGTAAAACTGCGGGTCATGGATCCCGACCACTATCACAACCCCACGGTCGGCGAGCATGTGTGGGTGACGACTCCCTTTGATCCCAACGACGAGTTCGATATTAACGAACAGGAACTGATAATTCGGGCAGGCGACAATCGCCTGACCGGTGGGGGGCTCGGGCTTGGGGGTAGCTTGGCCGACACAGTGTTGACGTTTTTCCCATTTAATCAGAGCAAGAGCACGTTCTTTACGATCGACGCTGCGCAGCCGGGGAACAACTTCCTGGCAGTGGCCTACGAGAAACGACACAACGAATCGTTCAACAAAGCCGATACGGTCATATTCTCCGACGACGGGGTGACATTGCTTCAGGTAGTCACCTCGGGAGGCGTCCCCGACGCGCACCGGACAAAAATCCTGAGCGTGTGGCGCACGCTGTGGGTGGAACGCGACTCGATGGATTTGGCCGACACTTTTGTCCATGGTCCGTTCGATGCTACCGATCCCCATCCCGACAATCTGCCCAATGTTCCCATTGACTTGCTGGCCGACAACTTCCGGCCAGCCCAGATTGACGTGCGTCTGACAACGGAGGGTACGGCACCTCCGGCTCAGGACACCAGAGACGACCGCTTCTTCTATCGTTACATCGCGACTGCCCCGGCGCTGCCGGGTTCAGTGCCTGGCAGCGACCCAGCGGAAAAAGTCCGCGACGTTCCCAATGGCTCGGACGTGTGGACGATTCATCTGATAAACGGGTACGAGGGAAGCGAGGATGACGATTTCGATGGAGAGAACTTTAATAAACTGGGGCTCTCCCTCTCCGGAACGAACACGGCCTACATTTTCTCCGAAACCATCCGCGACCGGGCGGCAGGTCAAGCTGGAGTGCCCGCGTCCGTCGACCAGGCCCGGCTACTGAAACGGGCGGTCCTCCACGAATCAGGCCACTTGATGGGTGCCGTGCATGGCACTCCGTCCGCACCGACGCCGTACGACGGTATAATGGACCCGGAGAACAGCAAGATTTGGCAAGAAGACTGGAAGGCTGTCTTCACGATCAAGCATTTCGGCATATTCCAATCGAAGGCTAGTCCCTCGTTCTAACGGGTGCAGTCATGACTTTGACGGCAGCTATTCTTTGTTGCTTACTTTCCGCTGACGTGCGGCCGCCAAGTGTTGCTCCGCCCACCAAGCTCAGGCTGGTTCTGACACCCAACACGAGCAAGATCCTCCAGCACGACAATTTGCTGCTGAGAGTCATGCTTGAAGTGCCTCGGGCGTCCAAGGTTACGGTCGTCGTGGAGCCGCCCCACGAGCTGGATGGCTATTACTTTCGCATCGAAATCAAGGCAAGCGACGATTGGCGCAGGCTATTGACAGTTCGTGAGGAGTTGGTTGGGGCGGGTTGTCTGGGCAGCGCCCGCTGGACGTTCCCGGCTGGTTCTCGGTATGCCGAATACAACTGGTTCCATCGAGATCGCGGGCTTTGCATCTTTGACAAGCCGGGAAAATACGAGCTGCGCGCTGTCGCGAACTTGACCACGGGAGAATTGGTGTCCGATCCCGTGACGATCACCGTGAGTGAACGACCTGCTGCCGATTTAGAGCGAATTGACCAAGGTAGATTTGTTGCGTCTTTTAGCCTTACGCATTTTCATCGCGGTCATTTGGACTGGGGGAAACCTGACGATTCTCGCCCCTATGAATCGCTAGGTGGTAACATCAAGACCACGATCAAGCATTTTGCCTTGCTTCACGAATTTGTGCGAACGAATAAAGTGCAGGGCAAGGAAGTGTCCAAGAACGAAATGTGCACCGCGTTGCAGCGCCAGATGGACCCCATCAGTTGGGAGTACACGTTGACATTTCTCGGCGGATACTACGCGACCAAGGCGGACCTTGAGTCGTTGACGAATATTGTGCGGGCAGCCCCAGCATTCGATTCGCGGGGCTTCCTCGCCTCGGCCGAGCACTTGAAATCGCTGCGTCAAAAGCTCGCAAACGAGTCTAACCACCCTCCCTCTCCTCCAAATACCGCTGAGGCGTTGCCGAAATAGGACGATTCCTCTGGGTCGAAAGACCCTGTTCCCAAGATGCCTCATGACCTTGCCGGCAGCAGTTCTTTGTTGTTTGGTCTCCGCGGATGTGAGGCCGCAAAGCGAGGTTGATCCGCCAGCCAAGCTCAGGCTCGTCTTAACGCCCAATGCCAACAAGATCCTCCAACACGATAACCTGCTGGTGAGAGTCGTGTTGGAGAATCCCGCGGATTCGGGGATCAAGGATATTGAACCGCCCGAAGAGTACAATTGCTATTACTTCGAGGTCCAGCTTCGCGACGGCGCTGAGTGGCGGCGCTGTGTGGATGTCGAGGAGAACGCTAATGGTCCGTGGGGCCAGCGCGGCTTCCGCAAGCCTGTCGAACCTGGCAAGCGATACGCCGAGTACAACTGGTTTCATCGGAACAAGAGCTCGTACATTTTCGAGCGAGCCGGGAAGTGCGAACTCCGTGCGGTCGCGCAACTGAATGGACGTGAGCTGCTATCCGATCCTGTT
Organism: Planctomycetaceae bacterium; assembly: GCA_022614795.1. Classification (GTDB taxonomy): domain Bacteria; phylum Planctomycetota; class Planctomycetia; order Pirellulales; family Pirellulaceae; genus CAYLLN01. The sequence goes on from JAKEHX010000337.1 coordinate 7,325, forward strand.
ACCATTACCGTTGGCGAGCGATCGCTAACTGACTTGCCACGATTGGACCGGGCACCCTCACGCTTTACCTCCGTGAACTGGAAAATCTACGATGAATGGCGGGCCCTTGAGTCTCTCGGCGGAAACATCAAGAACACCATCCAGAACTTTGCATTGATCCAGGAGTATGCGCAGTCCGGCAAGCTGAAGGGCCAAGAGGTGACTAAGAAGGACATGTGCGCTGCACTTCAGCGACACATGGACCCCGTCAGTTGGGAGTATCATTTGACTCTCCTCGGCAAGCATTTTGTCTCCAAGGCAGACGTTGAAGCGATCGGCCACGTGCTTCGAGCCGCCCCTGCATTCGATGCACGAGAATTCCGCGATTTGGCGTCGAACCTGGCCACCTTGCGCCAACAGCGCTCGAATCCAGGCGGCCCAGCGTCCACTCCTCAGAGTTGTCCCGAGCAGGCGCCGAAATAAATCAATTCCTCTGGGGCGCGGGAACGGATGAAGTAATGTCTGGGCTGCATGGCAGGCCATCGGCGCCGCGTAGGACTGATTCTTGCCTTCTGCTCGGTAAATAGGCGGCGCAACTTTGCTAGCACCATCGCGCGCCATCTTGTGAAACTCTGACGGCTGTTCCGGTTGTAGTCGGCGCGCGAGAAACGCCGTTGATTTGCGGAAGTTCGCGTCGATATCGACGGCAAGCGGGTATGGATATCCGCACTATCAGATTTGTACATGGAAGGCGGACCATGAAAACGGACTTTCTGCGAACCTTGGCCGGCGCTCTTCTGGCACTGGCTTCTCTTACCGGCTCGGCGATGGCCCAGGACATGCACCTGGCCAGCACGACCGACATGAACAACATCTATGCTCGCCTGGCGGAGCTCGAATCCCGCGTGGCGGCAGGCAACGTGGCCAATAGCGGCGGCGGCTGCGGCGCGGTCAGCGAAGGCTGCTGCGACGACTACTGCAAGGCGGGCTGCATCATCGGCGGCGAAGTGCTGTGGCTGAAGGCCTTCGAAGGCGACGGCGACTTCGGCGACTTCAACTACGACGAAGCCTACCGCTTCTGGGTCGGATACCAGCGGGCCGACGGCCTGGGGATTCGCTTCCGCTACTTCGACTTCGATTCGGAAGCGGACAACGGCGACGTCTTCGAGACGACCCATACCGACCTGGAAATCTACGACATGGTCCAGATCGGCTGCCACTGGGACCTCCTGGTGGGCGGCGGTGTCCGCTACCTGGACGTCAATTTCAGCGATGTCGGCGACGAGGTTTTTGAATCGTTCACCGGTCCGGGACCGATCGTGACCGCGGAACTCTATCGCCATATCAGCGACCGAGCGGCCCTGTATGCGATCGGCCGCGAGTCGATACTCGTAGGCAACTTCCGGGACGACGGCGACTTGCAGGAAGACTCGACGCTGATGGTCAGCGAACTTCAGCTCGGCGGCCAGCTCCACCGCGAATTGGCCAGCGGCGCTCTCCTGTTCGGCCGCGCCGGCTGGGAAGCCCAGTACTATCACGATCTGTCGGACGGCAACGAAACACCGATCTCCCTGATCGGCGTCGGGTTCTCCGCCGGGATTATGCGATAAGCAGCGCGTCGCCCCAGCCGTCAGGCGCGTCGGGCCGCCGCCACCAGTAGCGGCCTGACGATCGGCTTGGGCGCGAAACGGGTGGGCCTTGCCCAATCCTTGGTGTTGCTCAGATGGGGCCGGTGCAACGACTCGTTGCCCCGGCCCATTTTCGTTGCGCGTCGTGGTCAGCGGTCGCCCTAGCGAAACGCAGCGATGGACGGATTGAAATTCCGTCCTACTCTTCCACGATCGGCACCAAATACGGGTCCTGATAGACGTAGCGCCGCTTGGCCTGGCCAGCCGCGTCAATGTATTTCCTCCAAGCGACCGGCGTGGACCCGGCGGCCCGGTATTCGGCCCACAGCGTGTCCAGCTCCCGGCAATAGGCCTCCCACGCCACCCGGCGGTCGCGGTCTTCTCCCCGGCGCTCAAAGATCCGGATCATCGGCTGTCCGTAATGGGCCGGATGGGCGTGATTGACCACGGGCTGACCTGGGGGCACCATCGTGCTCGACATGGCCAGCGACAGAATCGCAGCGGAAATCATTGGTTGGTTCCTTCACAAGGCAGGGCTGAGGTTGTTTTTGAGCGGCTTGCTGAGAATCGAGCCTCGTCGATGATGTGCCGTCACCGCGGGCGTTTTGCACCACAATTCTCCAGATTACTCAAGCCACGCAAATTGTCACCTGAAAATAATGGTGTGCATCTGATTACAGTACGGTCCCGGTCACAAGATGTTTGTTGCCAATCACTTGCGACGAGCCCAAACTGGGCTGTCAGTAGCGTCCTGCCGCTTAACGACACTTGCGATCCTTCCCCCGGACGACTATTTTCGATCTTCGCACACCGCTTGCTGGCGCTGGTTCCGGGCGTTTTGCTGGTCGAATCCTCCGATCAGCGGAAATCGCGGGATTTGAGCGGCGAGCGCGACTGCGGCTTCAAGACGCTTTGCGCGGCCAGTCGAAGTTAAGAAAACGGTCGCGTCCGCTTCGCCGCAAGCCGCAGCCGGTAAGTTCGATCCCGCCTCCCTTGCCCCCGCATGCGGATTCCGACGTTCCTCATCGAGCCAGTTCGAGCGAAG